>CAYYUB010000020.1:0-20022 GCA_964474855.1 uncultured bacterium | reverse complement strand
AAAAAAGGATTGACAGGATTAACAAGATCAACAGGATTTTGTATTTATTGTTTTTCCTATTCAACTATTCAACAATTTAACCATTCAACTTGCTCGTCTCCTTTGAGCTAACTTCTTATAAAGACTCTTGACATTCACTTATTTTCCGCTACCATAAATATATGAAGAAAATAGGGATTGTAACGTCCGGAGGGGACGCACCCGGGATGAATACAGCAATCGGCACTATACTAAGGCTTTGCAGAAACGAAAACGGCAAACTCGTCGGTATTAACGATGGATACAGCGGCCTTATAAAAAAAGATTATTTCGATTTTTCGAATACCCGCTCCGACACGCTTATGGGTATAAGTGGTACAATACTTCATTCGGCAAGAATGCCCTCATTTAAAGAAGAAAAAGTCGTAAGAGAAGCGGCGGAAAACCTTCAAAAAGAAAAAATAGAAGGATTAATAGTTATAGGAGGCGACGGCTCTTTCAAAGGAGCAATGTCTCTTAATAAACATTCCGGAATACCGGTTGTCGGCATCCCCGCATCGATAGACAATGATATCTACGGGACGGATGAAACAATAGGATTCGATACAGCCTGTAATACTGCTCTTGAAGCAATTAATAAAATAAAAGATACGGCAATATCATTCGAACGCATTTTTGTAGTCGAAGTAATGGGTAAAAAAAGAGGCTTTCTTGCACTTGAGGTTGGCATAGTTTCGGGCGCAGACGCAATACTCATTCCCGAGGTAGAATCACCTATAACGGAAATGATCGAAGGTCTAAAGAAAGAAAGGAAGAAAGGCCAAACCGACGCGATAATAGTAATGGCAGAAGGCATTGCCGGAAGAGACAAAATAACTTCTATAATAGAAGAAAAAACTAAGTGCTCTACAAGAAAATCGGCTCTCGGCTATATACAAAGAGGCGGCTCACCTACAAGGAGAAGCAGAATGTTAGCGGTCGAGTTTGCCAGTCACGCTTACGAATTAATAAAAACTTCTCCCGAAAGACCTACAATGGTTGGTCTTGACGGCGAAAAAATCATAACAATGGACCTTGAACAATCTGTAGCAGGTTATAAAGAAATAGACTTCGAAAGATACAAACTTCACAGACTTTTGTCGAATATATACTAGTCTCTTTGTGAGTAGAGAGTAGTAAGAATATAGGGTATAGTAAAAAAAAAGATAAAAAAATCTTGTGTAAATCTGTGAAATCTCGTGGTTTCTTTTTATACAATTCAACTAAAAACTCAGAACTCAAAAGTTTGCTTTATCTGAAGCTCAACTTCACCAGCTTCTTCTTCCATACCCCTCTCCCTGTAATCTCTCCTAAGTATTTCGTACAAGTTTCTGTCTCTAGGGTTTAATTCAATCGCCTTCAAAAGAAATGACTCGGCAGTCTCTGCGGCATCCTCATTATCTATATTTTTTTTATGCCTTTTAAAAAACTCATATTTTTTGAATGGTAATTTCCAATCAATAGGATTGCTCTCCATTGCCCTTCCATACAGGTAAAAAGCAAAAGATAGATAGCTAAGCGATTCGGTTTCATAGAACATTTGCTCATTTGCTGTTGCAAGAGATGTAGAATAAGCAGGTAGGGGCCATAATGATTCTGCCAAAGAAAGATGATGCAAAGCTTTTTTGTATTCTTGACTATTAAACTCCGCTTCTCCCTTCTTTGCTAAAAAGTAAGCAGATAAGGGCATTATATAAAGAAACGGCAACAAAAGGAATATAAATCTAACCAGTAAACTAAAACTGATCTTGTACTCTTCTGCTGAATCGTCTGCCGTAAAAAGAAGAATAACGAAAATAAGGAAATTTGCAGGAAGGTATAAAACGTTGTCGAAAAGGGAATGAATAAAGACAACCGATATTAAAATTCGCTCAATTTCCCCGAATTTTTTGAAGTTCATAAAAAACACAAAAAACAAATACAAATAAGATAAAAATAAGACTACTCCGCCTTCCGCAAAGTACTGCAAAAATTGATTATGCGCAATTCTGGCTTTCTTTGAATATTTTCCGTTGACCGGAAAATTATAACGAAGAGAAGCTTTTTCGAAACTCCGCAGCCCCCAACCGACAATCGGCCTATCAAGCCCGGTCTTTATAGCCTGTTTCCAGATATTAGGACGCTGAAGAGAATACACCCCGACTTTTCCTATCACCCTTTTGCTAATGGGATTTGGAGTTAAAAGCACAAGTCCGAGTACAACCGGAGCAACAAGTGCAAAAATTTTTCGTTTGAAAAGTAACACCGGTAAAACGAAAATCAAAACAAGTACGATTCTTGAGGCTGTAAGAATTGAAAAAATAAAAAACAAAAACATCAAGGAGTATTTTATAATCTTATTTTCTAATTTAAAGCTGTACAGGAACCCAAAAACAAGAGGCAAAACAAAGAAATTTGCGTATTCGTATGTACCGCTAACCCGCGGTGAATCAATTTGAAAAAAACATACAATAAGCTCAATTAAACAAAAAATAAATACACCAAATAGCAGCAATTTTTTATCCGGTTTAATCAAGAGTAACGACACAAAAAAAATAAGATAAGCAAAATACTCTAAAAAACCCTCCATTGAAGATAAAAAAGCAGGGGAAAACAAGGTTACAATAAATGATGCACCCGTAAAAATCGTTAGAGGTAAAAGAAATTTGTTTTTCTCGATACTATTCTCTCTATCTAAAATTAAGAAAACAGATAAAAGAATAACCATGTACAGACCCATTAAATTGACTGCCAATATCGAAGATCCGCCTTTGAAAATGCCGGTCGCGAATAAGGGAATTAGACAAACAATAATTTTAATCCATTTTTTCATACGGCAGAAACCAAATCTATCATCTTTTTGGCAATCTTTTCTTGTGAAAAGTCTTTTTTTAACCTTTCATATCCGCATATTGCTATTTTTTCGCGTAAATCGGGATCATTATATAACTCAACGATTCCTTCCGCAATTTCTTTTCCATTACCCGGTTCTACCAGATACAATTCCTTTTTGTGCGTAAAAAATCTGCAAACAGCTTTTGATTTTTCTGTTATAACCGGCTTACCATAGGACAGTGCCTCAAAAACCTTATTGCCTATTGATCTGTTCGCCCTTTTACCTGTGCCGAAAAACCCAAGAACCACGTCTGAATTTATAATTTCTTCCCTTAGCGCCTCAAACGACAAATAACCTGTAAAAATAATGTTAGAAAGGCCTAAATCTTCACTCAAATCCACCGATTCTTCCCAACAATGTCCCGTTCCAATTAACTTAAAAGATATTCTCGTATCATATTTTTCGAGAAGCTTAGCCGCACGTATTATGTATTCAACACCGTGCTGCGGATGAAATCCCCCCCAATAAAGAACTTTGAAATCCTCCTTTTTTTCCTTGAAAGATTTAAGGCTAAATTTTTCTACTATCCCGCCAACAGGCAATACGGAAATCTTTTCAGGTTCCAGGGAAAAAAATTTACAAAAATGCTGTTTAAACTCTTTGGTAGTTGCGAGAAGATGATCCGGTAATTTATATGCCAATTTTTCATAAGTATAAAAAAGCTTTGCTTTTAATGAAAATGAGGAAATCAGTTTTCTTTCTTCTACTATCGTTGAATATACCGAGGTAACAGGGTCAAAAATAAACTTTTTCCCGTATATTTTTGATAATAAATAAGCCGGAAATACAGCCTCCCTATACCCCCAAACGATTATATGAGTAAAATCTTTCTTAATATTTAAAAATTTCTTAATTAGAAATAAATTAACAAATATAAGATTTTTCAGATAAGACCCATAGTTCTTATTTACCCCACACTCATAAAAATCAATCTTCTTCGCTCTAAATCCTTCTGTTATGACTTTATGTCTGTTATAAAGGGGATCATAAATACCAAAAAAACATACTTTTACTTTTTTATTCATTATTTTAACAAATCGGCATACAATTTTAAATATTTTTCTCCGATAATCTCATAAGTATAATTCTTAAGAACTTTCTCTCTGGCATTTTTACTTAAACGGCTCAATCTGCTTTTATCTTCCAAAATCCACTTGATCCCCCTTGCAATATCCTCGGATGATTTATAGTCAGCAAGGTAACCATTTCTCTTATGCGTAAGCATATCAGGTATTCCTCCAACATTAAAACCAACTACAGGAGTCCCACACGCAAGTGACTCAATAACGGTGTTGGGGAGATTATCTTCTATCGAAGGAAGAACGAATATATCCGCAGCATTGTAGCATAAATCAATAGTAAAATCATCATGCAAAGCCCCTAAAAAATGAGTCTTAAAGGGGATATTCTCAATTTTCTCGGAGTAAGGAATACCGAAAACCAAAAGCTCAATTTTTTCGCTCAATTCCGGGAATTTATGACTAATAATAAGCAGCGCTTCTATTAAATAATTAATACCTTTACCCTCAATATCTGCACCAGGAGATAGGCCGAACAGAAGTAGATACTTATTATCAGAAAGATTTAGAATTTCACGAGCTCCACTCTTACCAATAGGCTTAAAAATCTCGGTGTCCACAGGATTGGGTATAACCTCAATTTTGCAATCCTTAAATAAAGCGCTATTTTTCGCGCAATCTGCGAGCCAATTGCTTGGAGTCACAATGTTTAATTTTAATTCTTTATAAACTTTTACCTTTTGAGATAAAATTTTCCAGGACAAATCTCTGAGTCTACTTGAATTCAAAACAGGACATTCTCCGCATCTTTCCTCATACTTCCCACAACCACCACTACAATGGCACCCTCCTGTAAAAGCCCACATATCGTGCAAAGTCCATACGATCGGCTTATTCAATTTACCAATCTGCTTAATGCTCTTCAATGAAAGAAAACATCTATTTATCCAGTGAAAATTTATTACATCGGCATCTCTAATAACTTTTTCCTTTGTTATATTTATACCCTTCGAGGCAATGGAAAAAATCTTCCTTTCTCTGTTTCTATATAGGTTTATAATTTGTTTCTCATAACGAGGTCTTACTTTTTTTAAGAATTTACCAACCCACCTGTCAGACACTGCTTTTACATCCAAATCATGCCCAAATTTCCTCAGTACAAACATCTCCGAATCAACTCCTGCTTCCTTCAAAGATTTATGGATTCTGTAGGCAGCCCGTCCACTCCCCCCCTGAATATTTGATGAATTAAGATGAGCTATTCTCATTCCCCACTCCAGAGATTTTCGACTTAATTGTTTTTAAAAATTTATATAATCTTATAAATTTTAGCGATTTTTTAACCTTCCTGTTAAACTTTTCCTTGAACGGAAACGAGTAAAACCGCTTAATTTCTCTTATAATTCTAACATTCAATTCAATACCATTGGGGAAGCTTAAATTCTGATTATAATTTTCTGATAAATCAACATCAAATGTCGTTCTCGACTTAGAATGTACACCAGAACCATCAAATCCAACATTCTTAATTCTCGGTGTAGCGGAGTAAATACAAAGTCCATCTCTCTTAATAATACTTAAAAACCAAAATATAGCCCATGAATCAATTTTTTCTTTAAGTTGCTTCTTTAATATGGGAATTAGATCTTCGCCAGCTCCAACTACTCTTCTACGAAAACTTCTGGATTTTTCAATCTGATGTATAAAAGTCTCATCTATGCGAAAATACTTCCAGGCTCTTTTCCACGTTCCCCAACCGTAAGAACAGAAACGACGAGAAAAATAAATATCATATTGATAGTCCCCTGGTATCTTAATAGGAAGAGAAAAACCACTAACACTCATAACTCTCTCAATATTCTCGTATTCATCAAAGCATTTTTCCATAAAAGAGACAAAATCAATTGAAGGAACACAATCATCCTCAAGGACTATTACCCTGTCATGTTTGTTTAGAATATAATTCACACCATCAACTATTGAAACGGCAAGCCCTTTATTGTGAAAACTTACATGAACCTCTGTTTTACACCATTCAATTCCTTTAATCAGATTTCTAACTTCCTTAACTTCTTCTGAATCCTTTTCGTTTTTTGAACCATCGGAAAAGATATACAAGTTAGATATATTATTCCTCTTAAGACCTGCGAGTACTTTTTGCATATGATAAGGTCTATTATAAACGAACAACGCAATTCCAGTTTTTTCATCCATTGATAAAGCCACGATACTGCTGAATTGCCTGTAAAATTTTCTCTTCTGAAAGTAAAATAGGACGGCTACATATAAAGTAACAAGCGTTTCTTGTTGGCCATTTCGTCAACCATAAATCTACCTCAGTAAAGTGGTATTCAAGAAATAGTCTAAGTTGTTCCATTGATAGAAACTCATTATCGTGTTCAGGATTGTGCCCCCCTTTGCTCGTAACAATCGGAGTTGAACCTACAAGAGTCCCTTTTGTGGAGGATAAAGAAGCAGCTATCTTCTGAAGCAGACGAGTCCCAGCCTCAACAGAAAAATGTTCTATTGCCTCAAAAAGGCTAACAACATCATAATTAGTTCTAGGGAATAGCTCTTTAATAACATCAGCAATATAGAATCGGACATTTGGTTTAGAGTACCTCTTTTTAGCAAGGGAAATCGCTTTTTTATCCCTATCCACCGCATCAACAAAACCAGCATTTACACTGTAAAACAAACCCGAAAAAATCCCATCTCCACAACATACATCTAACACAGTATCTCCAGGATTTATTACTCTGTGCCCCAAAATACCTCGCTCATACCAATACCAATTTTCAGGTCCCCTAAAATAATCGAATCGATGATCAAACCAAGTAACACCAAATCGCCCACACATTTTCGAATAAAAAGAACCGACTACACGATTTAATTTCAAAAGCAGTACTCCCATAAAGTTAAGAATCGTATACAAACCTGGAACTATCATAAGAATACGCCACATAATTTTAGATATTATACGCAATTTTAAATCTCCTTCTCCAAAACTATTGCAAGAAATCTTTTAATTAAAAACTCAGATGAATACATTATATTTATCCAAGTCCCATTGAGGAGATCACAAGTTCTATTATCAATAATATTCTTTTAAAATATAACCTTGCCATGATTCCTTTTATCATCTTCCCAACAGATAAAGTATATTCTTCCAAAATTAGAAGTCAAGGGTTACCAAACAAAAAACCCTAACCAACACCTTCTCCTTTAATGTTTTTCAAGAAATGAGGTTAATAACACAAAAACAATAATAAATTAACCCAAAACTATACGCGAAAATTTAGCAATACGGTGAAACAGCTGAACTATTCCTGAATTATAATTTTCTTTTCGATGAAACAAGAATTGTTTCCCTCTTTTTGGTTTTTATGTTGATTTTTTACCCTCATTTATCAACCTTTTATATATTTCAACCAAACGATCGTTTAATTTTTCGATATCGTAAATCTTTTCCACATATTTTCGCCCGACACACCCCAAACCGGGCCATATCTCCGGATGTTCGATAAGATATTTCACTCTTCCTGCCAAGGAATCCACATCCCTTTCCGGGACAAAAAAGCCGGATTTACCATCTTATACTAATTCCGGTATTCCGCTATACCTGGTAGCAATCACAGTCAAACCTGTAGCTAATGCCTACATTAAAGTTACCCGAATCCCCTCCTGATCTCCCTCGACACCGGTAATATAAAAGTTAGATATATTATTCTTCTTAAGACCTTTTAGTACCTCTTTTGTATGATAAGGTCTATTATAAACAAATAATACGATTCCAGTTCTCTTCATTTCTCACCTTCTAAATTTTCATTATTTTAGCTTAAAAAATAACTTAAATTTTTAGCCAACAAAGATATTTGACGTAAAACCTTTTCAAAAACAAAATTTTCATAATAAAAATACTTATCTTTATTTCGAAAAAAGAAACCAAAAATCAACAGGAAAATTCCTTTAATAAATGCAATATTTATATTAATAAGCAATCTAAATCTCGACAACCCTTTTCCGCCATAAATATCTCTGGTTTGTATTCCAGCTATAAATTTATTTCTCAATCTCAAGTACAAAACCATTTTATCTTTTTCAACCAGGTGTTTGATATTTATTTCCGGATTATAATATATTCTAACATCTTTAATTTTCTTACGGGCTTCTATCATTAATCTTGTCTCTTCTCCGTATTTCAATTCGTCTCCTCTCATTCCCAGGTCAAGGTCAAACATTCCCAACTTTTTTAAAATATATTTTTTAACTATAAAATTAGAACCGGAAAGATATTCTCCATCTTTTAAGAATCTTGCATCTTCACCGTTACTTCGGATTTCATACTCATCCTTGAACCACACTGGCTTTTCATATAAATAATATGGGTATATAGGACCGCCTAAAATGTCCGGTTTGATTTTATCTATTGTTTTTATTATACTTTTAACCCAATCTTTATACGCTCTCGCATCATCGTCTATGTAAGCCAGATATTCGCCTATTGCATTTTCACACCCAGAATTTCTTGCGTAACTAAGACCCTGTCTTTTCTCCAAGACATAACCTATTTTACATTCAGAAAACCTTTCAATAAAATTACAAACAAGATTTTTTGTATCATCATTTGAATTATTATCAACGACTGTAATTTCGTACAGCTTATTACTTACACTTTGATTTACCAAACTTGATAAACAATCCTTAAGCAATCTTGCTCTATTATATGTAGAAACAATTATCGATACTTTTATTTTCATACAGTATTAAATATTAATTTATTCTTTGTTTTCTCTCAGTCAAGTATAAAATATCTTCAATATAATTTAACTTTATAGGGGGGAAATTTTTCAAAAACCTTAAACTACTTAAATAAGGGATTGACTGTAAGGCATTTTTTTATATCGTTTAATACTAAGGAGGAAAAATGAACGAAATAATCAATAAAACAATGGACCGTTCTGATTTATTAACGGAAGAAGCACAACCTATTATACAAGCAATTAATAATCTAATCGAAACACTTTACTCTGAGAATTCATATATGACGTCCTGGGCTGGTACTCTCCCAAAAAGGAGACGAATAAAGTTTAACAAAACTGGGATAAAAAATCTTATTGAAATAATTATGAGAAAAAAGAAAAATAAAGAAGAAATCGGGATGGACAATAGAGGATCAGACTATAAACCCCTACCTGACTCTGCCGATGATGGTAGAATTCCATGGTATTTGTATTGGGAGATTTTCTGGGTTCTGAAAAATGGACCTCAAATCAAAAAGAATACGCGCGTTTTAGATGCTGGCGGAACCACTTCTTTGTTTACCTGCTTTTTGGCCTCCCTTGGAGTTGAAGTACATTCTATAGATATAAATAAAAAACTCGTTTCAACCGGCAATAAGATTACAAAAACAATGGGATGGAATATGTTTTCTTATCCGATGAATATGGAAAATTTGGATTTTGAAAATGAATATTTCGATAACGCGTATTCAATTTGTGTCTTTGAACACTTAGATTTCGAAATAAAACAGACAGCACTCTCTGAAATTGCCAGATGTCTTAAGCCAAATGGTGTGCTTTCTATTACTTTTGACTACCGCAATCCTGCCCCATATATCGCTGGTTTTGGACCAGACATTAGCAAGAAAAATCAGCTTAAAACCGAAGAAGATATCAAGCGTAACTTTCTATCAAACGGATATTTCAAGTTACTCGGAAATCAAAATTTTTACGATAACGGTAAACCATATCTTGTCCATCCACAATTTAACAACGCTCCATATACTTTTGGCGCAATATTTTTAAAGAAGAGAAGTTAGTTTACTATGCTGGTTTTACAGTTAATAAAATTGCAAACAAGGTTTTTGTATTATCAATTAAATTATTATCAACGACTATAATTTCATACAGATTATTACTAACAGTTTGATTTACTAAACTATACATGCATTCTTTCAGTAAACCTGTACGATTATAGGTAGTAACTATAACAGACAATTTAATGTTATTCATTTTGTTTTAACTTTAACCCGATAATTTTCGTGTAATCTTCGCAAAAACAAACTATCCCAGCCATCAGAAAAATATCGTAAGTCACCTATTATAGTTTCTCTAACAGTAACTGGATCAACTTTCCCCCTTTTTCTAAATCTCCGTCCAATCTTATAGCTTATCCTGCCAAGAAAATAGAATGGTAAATTTCTAAAAGAATAAGGCAACATTGGTTGTTTGTGTGTGGTCATCAATAGACCAACCCGAAAGGACAACCTTTCCATCGCTTTTTTTTGGACCATGTGGTTTCGGAAGTTTTTAATTCTTCCATAATATTTTTCAGGTATTTTAAACGCAAGTTTCAGAATCTTAAAATGACCGTAGGGTTCAAGCTGCAAACCTCCAACATTGAAAGCCGATAACATTGGGGCTGAGAAGAAAGCTGTACGCAACATTATAAAAACCCGAATCATATCAGTAGGATCGGATAATGAAAGAATATAATGATTTTTAATTTCTTCGAACTCCTTCAGCATAGAAATTTTCAATTTTCTAATGTTTTCCTCTTTAATATAAAAGCATTCTTGCACTTTTTTAATCGATCCTTCAATATATTTTTCCGTGCTTTTATAAACAATAGGATGAAAAAGCTCTGTGCCAAAACATCCGCCTAGACCCAGCGCATATTTATCAGTACTTCTAATGATCGGTAAGAGCACCGAATTATCAAGCGGAGATAGACCTTCTGTTAAGAAATAAAATTCCTCCTCTGTATCCGTAATCGCTTCACTTTGAACGCTTAACGGTACATTGAAAATTCTGGATAATTTTCTCGATATCTTAAGGTCTCTCATACTTCCCACAGATTTATTCGCGGTAGCAAGTCTTAAGTTTGCATTCTTATAATAATTCACCGCAATTGTACCAACAAGTCTGCTATCGTAACCCCCTGTTAGAGTAACCCCTATTTTTCTATCCTTATATTCCGGATTTTGGATTATTTCTTTAAGATCCGCTAGTAATGTAGAAGATAACTTTTCCAGATTCGACTCTTTTCTATTGTCAATCAAAAAGTTTACACTCTTGACACTCGCATTCATTGTGGTGAGATCAATCATAATGTATTCAAAAGGTCTTAAGAACTTTATACGCTTATTTATAGTTGTCCCGCCGAGCCAGCTAGGATAAACGAGTTTTCTAAAGGATAAAAACTCAAAGACTTTGTATATATCCAGATCTTCCGAATCCGTATTTATAGCTTGCTCTATTATTGAGAAAGAAGAACTCATTATGCTAAAATCTTCTGAATAAAATATATTTCTTGTATGCCAAAAATCAGCCAGAATAAATAATTGCTCCGATTTCTTTATCAATAAAATATACTGACCCGTAAGTTCTTTCTTTAAATCTGAAATTGTTGTCTCGTTGAAGTTTTTTAATATCTTAGCGCTTGTGTTTTGAATAGACTCGCCAGGATATGCACAATATCCAATAAAGCAAGCGAAGTCATCTCCATCATCATTAATTGTGTATGTTCCTTCCCTACCAAAAATTGACAGTCCTTTCATCAAAGGTTTCTTTTCTCCACCGTATAACTTATCAAATCTAGAAACATCTGTATCGTTAATACTCCAGAGAAAGTCAGCCATATATCTAACTCAAAACCTTTCCTTTAAACACAATTATTTCAACTCTTCTCACTTTTTAATACCTCCAGAATTTTATTCAAAAACGGCCACGCATTTTTAAATTCCATCCGTCTTAAACAAGAAATAATCGCGTGAGAGAGTTCTTTTATGATTTCTCGGGAAGTTAAATTGGGAACGTCTGAATTTACTCTCCTAAGATATGCTTCATACTTGGCCTGAAAAAAAGAGCATAAGCTAATCTTAAATTTTGACGGATTATAAGTTTGCGAATTAGGCAGAATCCGATGCATATACAATACTTTATCCACAAAGAATAAAGCTGACACCTCTTCCATTTTGAATATTATATCTTTGTCCTCAGCACCAACCATTTTCTCGTTAAACCCCTCTGTTTTAAAATAGTCTTTCTTCTTAAAAGTCCTGAAGGCACTCACGCGATTACAACGGAGGTTTGTATCACCAGGTGGTATAGCCTTACAATTTCCTAATGCTACCGGATTTAGATTGGAATCGCAATACATAAATTGAGAATATATAAAACCACAGGCGGGATTTTCCATGTGTGACTTATAAAGATCTTCCAACGCATCCTCAGTCAAAGTATCATCACTATCCAGTATTCCAAAAATGTCAGCGTTTGTCTCATATACCATTTTATTGAGAACGCTTATATAACCCCTATTAACTTCATTTGCGAAAAATCTTATTCTTTTGTCATCCAAAAACGGCCGGATTTTCGGAATAGAGTCATCCGTTGAAGCATCATCAACAATTATTAATTCCCAGTTTTTAAAAGTCTGCTTTAAAACGGACTGAATTGCCTCGCCTACATATTTTGAATTGTTATAATTTGCCATCAGTACAGAAAATTCAGGGGGCAACGAATTTAACTGAAACCGTCGTTTATCTTTTCTCTTTCTTGCTTTCACCTTGGCTATCTCTACGTAATGTATCTGCTCATTATAATTCTTAACTGAAATATTCCCTTTATGACACCTCCACGAATAAAGGTACTCCGGTATGTTTGCTAGTTTATATTTCTCCGAAAGTTTTAACCATAAATCGTAATCTTGTGCTTTAAGAAACGATTCATCATAAAAACCAACACCTTGAAGATAACTCATCCTTACCATTGACGAGCCATGAGCAATACAATTACCCTTTTTAAAAAAATCTTTTATCTCTTTATCTGTAATTGGTTTTTCTATTGTATATAATTCCTTCCCATCTTCGTTGATAACTCTTATAGAAGAACCCACAGCGGCATAATCGGAACGCTTAACAAGGAAATTCAATTCTTTCTGTAATCGTTCGGGCTCTGATATATCATCTGCATCCTGCCGTGCTATATAATCCCCTCTGGCAAATTTCAAACCTTTATTTAAAGAACGGGTTAATCCAATATTTTCTTCGTTTTTTATAATCCTTATCCTATGATCATTATAATTGTTTATTATTTCTAGAGTTTCATCCGTAGAACCGTCACTTACTATAACAAATTCGAAATCTCTAAAAGTTTGATTTAAAATGCTGTCAACGGACTCTCGAATATATTTTGCATCATTATAAACTGACATTAAAACGGTTATCTTTGGTTTCGACTTCATAGGTTCATCAAAAAGGGTTGATTTTTTTTAAAGAGTTTTTAACAAAATTCGGTACTGGACTACACAAACATTTATAAAAATTTTTCTTCAATTTCTTTACCTTAATAAGCCGTAATAATTTTCGATCGTAATCGGTTCTTTTCTTAAAATCATAATCGACAAGTTCCTTACTATTCCTGTTATAAAAAAATCTTGTTTTTACGTCAAAGCCTTGGAGATAAACAAGTCCGATATCATCAATATATTCATATAAATGATTTTCTAAAACATATTGGTATAGAGGACTATCCGGAATTCCCACAAAAATGTTAAAGCTATATGAATAGGGCTTAAGTTTATTCATTAGTTTTAAGGTCAACAAATAATCTGCATACCTTTCCCCGGGAACCCCTACAATTAAACTACAATATGTTCTTATTTTATATTGTCCGCACAGCTTAACAGCTCTTTCAATTTGTTCTATGGTAATTCCCTTATTTAAGATATCCAAGATTCTCTGGCTAGCACTTTCTACTCCTAAATATACAGCTTTGCATCCTGCATCCGCCATCAATCTTACCATTTTTTCATCATTCAAACTGTCCACTCTGGTTTCGCAAGCCCAATATATATCAATTTTCCTCTTAAGCATTTCTTCACAAAAATTTGTTGTTCTTTGATGATTCATAGCGAAGTTGTCCTCTCTAAAATATATTGCCTTTGCACCAAAATTCTTCATCAGGTAATTAATCTCATCAATAATTCTATCAACACTAAAATATGTGTATCCCTTACCCCAAATCGAACCTACGGAACAAAACGCACAATCAAAGGGACATCCCCTACTGGTGTTCATGGTAAATACCGGTTCCTCGTCCAACCATGGGCAAGTATAATCATAGGGCAATTTTGAAAAAATATCCCATGGTTGAAAAGGCAAGATATCTAAATCTTCAATTCTTTTTCTCCTTATAACTCTATCTTTCTCTTTGCTTTCTATTATATCTATGATCGCCCTTTCTCCCTCTCCTTGAACTACATAATCAACAAAATCAGGTATACTATTAAGAGCAACGGAAGTGTGCGGGCCACCAACAATTATCTTCCCTTTCCATTTATTCTTTCTTCTGAGGTTTTCAATATCTTGAAACATTCTTAAAGTATCTCGATAACATATAGTATTTGCATAAATCCCGACAAAATCAATATTGTTTTTCTGCAAGTAGCCTTCTTCCACAAAATTTGATGGGCTTAGGTAATTATCAATAAAAAATATTTTATGTCTCCTTTCTCTCAGCAAAGATATAAGAAAACCTAACCCTAAAGGGGGCCTTTTTTCTGCAGTAGCGAAAGGACTTCTTTCAGGTGCCGCCGATGTTGCAAATAATATATTCACAGGATTTCTCTCTCTTTTTAATATCTTTTCTTAATATTAAGCAACACTGCTCTATACTCCGGACCATCAGGTCCTTTTATTCTTTCCAAACGTATAATCCTAAAGTTTTTATTAAGTATTTCAATCAATTCATATTCGGGATATTCATATAAATGATATGGATTCCCTGTTGATTTGCCATACTCATCAAGAACAGGACAGGTCATTATTAACAATCCATCTATTCTGAGCACTCTTTTACTTTCCTCAATAAATCTTAAGCCTATATCTTTATGGACATGTTCAAATCCTTCAAGACAAATTACAACATCAACAGAATCATCTTTTAATGGAATAGATTGCATATCCCCTACATAAAACTTCCTCTTTATATTTTCATAATACTTTTTAGCATAATCTATTGCTTCACTTGAAATATCAACACCAATTATAAAAGCCGATTGTTTCAACAAACTCGTCCCCCATCCAACACCACATGGAATATCTAAAATTCTTTTCCCTTTGCAATATTCGCTGCAAAAATTATATCTTTCGTATAATTTCCTCTTATATTTACTTTTAATTAGCCCAAACATTCTATCTTGAAATCCGGGATCTTCTGGGTGAGCTCTTTCTGCTATTTTAACACTCCTTATGTTTATAACTATTTATTTATTATCTTTTTCAACTTTGCGAATATTCCAATATCTTCAATCTTCTTGTATTCAAAACCATCTAATTCCTTAAAAATAGCATAAAATCTTTTGTCCCACGTATTTCTTTCGAGAGCTGTACGATAACCATTCTCTGCAATCTCTTTCCTCTGCTTCTCATTTTCTAAATAGTACTTTATCTTATGTACAAGATCTTCCTTGTCTTCATAACAAACGATATCTTTCCCTATAGTAAAATAGTCTTCTAATCCATTAACATAATCCGTTAATAAAAAACCACCACACATAGGAACTTCGAATATTCGCCCTTTTATTTGTTTTGTTTTCGGATCCAATGAACTTGCACTAATATTTATATTAATCTTACTATTACTAAATACAGATATAACTTTCTCAAAAGGCACATAAACGCCCCAACCTCTACCGAATATGTCTATAGAAATATTGTTTCCACGTAAATATTCTAAAATCTTTTCTCTGGGACCATATTTTTGTCCTACAAAGGACACATCACATTTCTCATCTGCAGGAACCGGGTGATAATATTTGGGATTTGATGCCCACTGGGATTTTATTACATTTAGATTATTTTCTTTATACTTGATAAATGCCTCTGGACTGGTAGTAATCGAGCAAAACAAATTTTTTGCTAAAAATTTTGAATAGTTGTCAAAACGCCAGTGGTCGTCAGAAAACCATCCTACAACCTTATTTCCTTCCTGATTTAATTTTTTCAATGTCTTTAGAGAAATTTCGTCCCTATAAGTAATATGGAAAATGTAGTCTGGTTTTTCAGATCTGGCTAATTGCAATATTTCTCTATTCATTCTATTCTTACCTACGAGTTTTAATTTTTTCATGTAATTGTATCTAATCACTTTGTCCCCTATGTCTTTAAGGGGCTCAAAAAAATTAATATCACAATTATAATTAATTGTTCCTACCGTCAGCAATAAAATTCTCATATTTTATTTCACTTTTTTCTTTGTTTTCTTCTTCCTTATTTTTCTAAACCAAAACAATCCACAAGCATACTTTGAATTCTCTAAAACATCGATATCAGTATTTTCTATAAATCTACCCGAATCTGTTACCCCTGATAACTCAACCAATTCCAGATTCTCGAAATAGCTTATGATCGTTTTAGGAGCATGTATTCTATGTGCATTAAAACAAGTTTTTTGTTTTCCAACTGGAAGTGAAAAATACAAATTACCGTTAACTTTTAAAACGCGAGAAAGTTCACTGCACGCTTTCTTTGTTCCGTTCACGTCAAGCTTATCTCCATATCTTCCTAAGCCAACATGCTCTGCAACATGTAAACAAGATAAAGAATTTATGGAGGCATCTCTAAAAGGAATATTCAATATATCACCCTTTTCAATTATCAAATTTTTCAAATCCGTATCAAAGGGTCTAATATCGATGAAAGTAACTTTAGTAATTGAACTTAACAATCCAACCCACCTAACCTCAGAACCAATATCAACATGGCTTTTAACATTGCTTTCTCTTATTTTATTAGACACCCAAACACCCTGATAAAAATAATGTGAATCAAAAGGAGTCGTTGGGGTATCATCATTAATGCGAGGATACAAATCTGACATTCTAAGTTCTTCAGCATTGGTTAAAATTTTATATTTTCTATATGAATTAAAGAATTTTATCAATTTTGGAATATTTCGAATTTTTAGGTCAATGATTAATTTGAGATGTTTCATCACTAATTTACAATACTTCCTCACTTTCCTTCTAACTTTCATTTTAGACACATCCTCAACATATTCCGGACTTTTTTAAATATCCTTTCGAGCAAGGTCTTATTATCATGAACATTAGCAGGTTTTTCATCAGGCGACATGAAATAATTTTTATAAAAAGCAACATCCTCGTTAGATATTAATTCATCTAAGCTGTCAACGATCTCATAATTGATTTTATCTTCCCATTCATAACCTATCACAAACAAATCAACGAAATCAATTATCAAAGTTATCTTTTTTCTTTTGCCCCCGTATCTGAGCATTAAGTAAAAAATATCCTGGATACGAGAGAATTCAACTTTTATCTTATCTAATAAAAGCAATTTCCCATTCTTGAAATTAATGAGCCATTTATGTGCATGGAAATTAAATAAGTATTCATAAAATAACCTTGGAACTTCAATGTATCCCCTTTCAGCAACTCTTTCCACCTCTTTAATGAAATCAACAAAAGCATTAGCTGGAACATGCTCTAAAACTTGCGAACATATCACATAATCAAATTCGTTGTCTTTGAAAGGGAATTTCGAACCATCATAGTAGTATATAGGCTTGTCATATTCTATTGTCGGCTGAAGCCCTCTTTGTTCTAAAGCCTCTTTATCATCGAATTTTTTATCCAACAAAACATCTGACCTCGAGAAAGTTGAAGAACCGGGCCCAATTTCAAGAACCTTATCCGATTCTTTAATATTCTTTATTCTTTCAGGGAAAAACAATTCAAAACACCTCTTTCAATACAAATATTAAAAATACGTATATACGCTTTTATACATCACCAATATGTAATTTTTCATTTTAATCCCTTTTAATTTTATACCGTTTAATCGTCTTCTCATTTTTCGTACTCTAAAAACCATTCGGGGAAAGGATTAATTAAACCATAGTTGGTTAATCTTCCAGTTATAGTAAACAAATAACATTTTTCGTGCCAGTCCAAAACATTTGCAACTTCTTTTTCCGAAAAAGTAATAGAGCATACATACCTACACGGCTTAAATGCTAACTTGCTTATACAAAAATCAGTATATCCAATGCCGGAAATTTGAGCAACTTTATACCCATCAAAATTTGAATAATTTGAACTCACCAGTAAACCTTCTGCATTAAACATAGATACAGTGAATATTGGATTGTTAACAGTCCTTTTACAAGCAAAATGAATTCGCAATTTAAAATAATCCCCAACTTTAAAATTAGTGCATATCCGGTTGTTCTTATTTAGAAACTCTACTTTTGAAATCTTGACCCTGGGGTCATAAGAGAGCTGACTTCTCATTGTTTCATAACCACTTTTTTGACTCATTATGATGTTTTCTTCATATAAATCACAAACGTGATGAACCTCACCGATTTCTTTTATTTTTGAATTGTTGAGCCAAAGAGCCTTTTTACAAATATTTCTGACTGCCTGCAAGTTATGACTAACCATTACGACAGTCCCTCCACTCAATCTAAATTCACTCATTTTTTTATGGCATTTTAACGCGAAGGCTAAATCCCCCACTGCAAGCACCTCATCCACCAACAAAATATCAGGCTCACAATGTACTGCAACAGCAAAACCAAGTCGCACAAACATACCACTGGAATAGAACTTTACTGGTGTATCTAAGAAATCTCCAATATCTGCAAATTTAACAATCGCATCAAACTTTCTGTCAACTTCCTTCCTGCTCATCCCCAGAATGGCACCATTAATATATATATTTTCTCTACCGCTTAACATTGGATGGAATCCCGCACCTACCGCAATTAAAGCATTTACCCTACCCTTAATTTTTATTTTTCCCTTATCCGGCCAGAAAATACCATTCAGCATCTTTAGAATTGTGGTCTTTCCTGCCCCATTAGGCCCTATAATACCAAGGGTTTCTCCTTTCTTAACTTCGAAAGAAACATCATCCACCGCCCAGAATTCCTTTTTTCTCAGAATATGGGGATTGGAACTTAACCCTAAAGAATTCTTTGCTATGTCTTCAATGCCATAAATCATAGACCTTTTTAACGACTTGCAATATTTTTTCGAAACATTTTCAACTTTAATTGCTATTTCAGAAGAAGGTGAATGTGTTGATGAGTAAACGTGTTGATGAGTATTTAAAACTTTTTCATTATTTAATTCTTTATCTTTCATATTTTTCTTACTGATTTATAAATATATCTTTTCAATTGTTTACTTCTTTTTTCTTCAAAAACTTAATAAAGCTGAGCGTCATTCTCCGCAACAATTCAATTTTATTTAATGTCTCTTCAATATCAGGTATATATCCTAAATTTTTTGCAATTATAACTTGTGTCTCCAATTCCGATAAGGAACCTAAAGCTATGTATATAAAATGAATATATTCTTTTGTAGAACTTCTCGCAGCTCCTTCAGAGATATTACAAGGATAAGAAACTGCCGCTCTTCGCATTTGAGAAATCAATCCATATATTTCATCTTTTGGAAAAGTCTTGGTTAGTCCATAGATTTCAGTAACCATATTAAGGCCTTTTTTCCAAACATCTAAGTCTTTATGTGTCTTCATACTATTTTTTTACCCATATACTCATTAACTCATATTCCCATCTACCCTTTATATTCTCTCCGTGACCCTCGTCTCCGTAAGATGAAAAATAATTAAACCCACAATAAAAACGAGAAAAGCAACTCCAACCGAAAACAAAAAACCCTTCCATTCACTCATTGTACCTTTCAATATAAGTTCTCTCGACATTGAAATCAAATAATATAAAGGATTGAATTTTGTAATTTGTATGAGCATACCTATTTTAGGCTTAGCGTATAATACGGGAGTCAAAAACATTAAAAATGTCAGAAAAACGGATAAAGCATTGCCAATGTCTCTGATAACACTATTCAAAAGAGAAAGAATGAGACCAAAACCAAGAGTAAATAATATTATAGGTATTATCAAAATCGGAAAAAATAAAATTTTTATGCTTGGAGAGACACCGTAAACGAAAAATAACACTCCAACCAAAACAAGCTGTACTATAAAAGGTATTAGCGACTGAGCCGAAGAAGCAATTACAAGTGATTTTTTAGAAAAGTTTATTTTTA
>CAYYUB010000019.1:0-20229 GCA_964474855.1 uncultured bacterium | reverse complement strand
GCGATTATTTTTACTGTTTCGATGAATTTCTCTGGGTCTTTTGTATCGAAAACAACGGGAAAAGCGCTTACTCCTCCAAGATATTTAAATAAAAGGCTTTTACCTTCCATAACTGGTAGGCTGGCAAGAGGTCCTATATCTCCAAGCCCAAGAACTCTCGAGCCATCGGATATTATCGCAACATTGTTCCACTTGTTGGTGAATTTATAGGCAAGAGATGGGTCTTTGTTTATCATTCTGCACGGTTCCGCTACACCGGGAGTATACCATATGCTGAAGTCGTCCGTGCTTGTTACGGAGCATTTTAAAGAAGTTTCAATTTTACCCCGGTAATACTCATGCCATTTTGGGGATATCTTTTGCGGCAGTTCGGCTTTCTTTAGCAGTTTTTCGATATCATGATTTTTATTATCAGCCATTGATTATTCCTTATTTTTTATGTCACAGAGACATTGAGACCCACCCAACCCAATAATTGGACGCAGATTAACGCAGATTTTCTGGATTGTTTAACTACCCAATCACCCAACAACCTAACAAAACAACAAGTATAGAAACAACAAAATATTTTTTTTAATCCGTTTTTATCCGTGTTAATCCGTGGCGATTTGCTTTTTTTATTTTTCTCTGTGTTCTCAGTGTTTTTTTTCAATACATCATTTCTCTGTGTTCTCTGTGGTTCATGTTTTTTTATTTTGTGTCGTAGTGTCTTTGTGGCTAATTTCTTTATTGATTTTTTCAAGATTTCTTCTTCTTTCCTTTTCTATGTGGGTATAAAAACTGTTTCCTTTTGCGTCCATTGTTACTATAAGAGGTCCGAAATTCGCTACGGTAAGTATCCAGACGGCTTCGGGTATTCCGAGTTCTTCAAGAAAATAAACATTATCGACTTTTTTTACAGCTTTTGCAGCGAGCGCTCCAGCTCCACCGGTGAAATGGGTATATACCGCTCCTGTTTTTTTAAGAGCTTTTAAAGTTTTTTTACCCATTCCTCCTTTACCGATTATCATCTTTACCCTGAAAGATGATAAAAATTCGCCTTCAAGATCTTCCATTCTAATCGATGTTGTAGGTCCTGCTGATATTACAACCCATTTGTTTTTTTCTTTTCTGGCGACGGGACCACAGTGGAAAAGTACCATTTCTCCGGGATTGAAAGGTATTTTTTTGCCCTTTCTTTTTAACTCGAGCATTTTCTTGTGTGTCTCGTCCCTTGCGGTGAAAAGTTTACCGCTTAAAAAAACAGTATCTCCCACAGATAAATTTTTTACGTCTTTTGCTGATAAGGGTGTTTGCAGCTGGATTTTTTTCATTTATATGACTTTTATGGAACCGTTTTTTGTAAACTTTATTGTTTTTCTTCTATCTGCCCAGCACTGTAAAACTAAACCTAAAGGAAACGACGCGGGATGGCGGTGTGCGTATTCTATATGTACGTCCAAAACCGTTGTTTTACCCCCGATTCCCATCGGACCTACACCTGATTTATTTATTAATTCGAGCAGTTCTTCTTCCATTTTTGCTACATGTTTTTCGCTGTGTCGCTCTCCGATTTTACGTAAAAGAGCTTTCTTTGCGAGTGCCAGACAGATATCGGAGCCGCCTCCGATACCTATACCTACGATGGTTGGGGGACAGGGTTTACCGCCTGCTTTTATTATATGCTCTATGATAAATTTTTTCGATTCAAGCAGTCCTTTACCGGGATTTAACATTTTTAGAGCACTCATATTTTCCGATCCGCCTCCCTTTGGTATGATGTGTATCGTGCATTCTTTTCCGTTAGTGATGTCCCATGTAATATGAGGGATATTTCTGCCCAGATTGTTCCCGGGATTTTTACCGGTAAAGGGATCAACGGTATTGGGTCTGAGAGGTATTTCTTCAGTCGCTTTTTTTACCGCGTTACTAAGTATTTTCTTTAAGTCGGCAAGGTATTTAAATTCAGTGCCTGCTTCTATGTGGAATGTCATTATACCTGTATCCTGACACATTGGGATACTTTCTTTTGAAGCAATTCTAACGTTTTCGAGGATTGCCTCCAATTGGATTTTGGCAAGTCCCTTTTCTATATTCTTTGCTTTTTTCAAGGCTTTTATTACATCTATCGGAAGTTCCGTTTCAGCCTTTTTAATTGCTTCCAGCAGTTTTTTTTCAATGTTTTTTTTGGTTATTTTTATCATCTCGATTTCAATATTAAGAGTAATGCGATTACCGGGAAAGTCAATAAGTTTTTCGAGGAAGATGTTTTTATTTTACCGTGAAATTGATACTGCTTGATAAGTTTTTATCCTTATTTGATTTAGCCCTGAGACAATATTCTCCGGGTTTTATTTGCCAGAGAAAACTGTGTTCCTTAATTGTTTCTTTTAATGGTTTTTCGTTTAATAACCAGGTTACCTTTTCTTTTTTTTCGGTAGTTGTAAGTTCTATTTTTATGGATTGATACTCGGGCTTTACATTCGACAACCTGTAGAATACTGCTCCATCCTGTGGTCGTATGATTCTAAATCTATTATCCTGTTCTATTTTGCTTGTTGGATGTTTTGATTCGAAACCTTCTGCCCATTCTTCATATTTGCCTGGTAATATCGTATAGACTTTTCCCTTATCCTGGGTGTGCATAACACAGCTGTCTTTGTTATATAAAGCAAGGTTCTTTTTGGGTATTATTTCTTCAATAAAAGAGGGGCAATTGCAGTTTGGTCTTTTACCTGATAGAGGACAAATCGGAACTCTCGTGAGTTCTTCCGGTAATGGCTTTTTCTCCGGCCAATCTTTTTTACTGTAGAGTAGATGCATGATATTCGCAAACAAAGGTCCGGCTCCGGAGACGCCTGAAACTTTCTGCATAGAAGTATGGTCGAAATTCCCCACCCATACAGCCAGGGTATAATCTTTGGTAAACCCTACTGTCCAGTTATCACAAAAACGGAATGAAGTACCTGTTTTTACGGCGCAGGGAAAGG
Organism: uncultured bacterium; assembly: GCA_964474855.1. Taxonomy (GTDB): domain Bacteria; phylum Hydrothermota; class UBA3072; order UBA3072; family UBA3072; genus JAFGHJ01. Next base: position 17,260 of record CAYYUB010000019.1, on the reverse strand, counting down.
GAAAATTAAGGACGGAATTGAATCCGAATTCGGAGGTACGGGCAAATTTATCACTTAAAATATCGGTTACCAAATAATTCAATTCGGGAGTAGAGATTGATTTTTGGTATTCAGCATTTTTCTTTTCTTCTCCATCGATTTCTAGCGTTTCTTTAATCGGAATAAAACTCCCTCCGCGTGATAAGCACATGTAAGCTCTTGCTAATTCGAAAAGAGATACTTCTCCTCCTCCGAGAACAAGTCCTACACCGTAATAGTCGGCATCTTTGTTTAGAGAATTAAATTCATACTCCTTAAGACGCGATAGGAATCTATCTATACCTGTTTTCGCTAAGACTCTAACAGCCGGTACATTGAGAGAATTTGCCAAAGCTTCTCTTAATCTTACAGGACCGTAAAAGTCTTCGGAATAGTTCTTGGGACTATATATGCCGGTAGGCATTTTGTAGTAAGTTGGTATGTCGGAAATTATTGTTGAAGGTGTGAATCCTTCTTCAAAAGCTAATAGATAAAGAAAGGGTTTTAAGGTGGATCCAGGTTGTCTTAAGGCTCTTGCTCCATCATTCTCGCCTTCATTTTTGGAGTTGAAGAAATCTGCCGAACCAGTATATGCAAGGACTTCGCCTGTTGCGTTGTCGAGTAATATAACAGCTGCGTTGGTAACGTTAAAGGGTTCGAGAGCCTTTACCACTCTATTTGTTTGTTCCTGAACGATTTTCTGTAATTCACGGTCGATGGTCACTTCGACGTTTTGCACATCTGCCGGCAGTGTTTTTATGAGCGTAAAGACAAAATGCGGTGTAAGAAAGGAAGCTGTTTGTGGTCTTAAGGAAATATTTTCTTTTAGTATTCTATCAATTCTCTCTTTATCTATAAGCTTTTGTTTTGCCATTTTTTCAAGTACGTATCTCTGCCGGATCTTAATATCTTTCAGATTATTATAAGGGTTTAAACGGGTTGGAGAATTAGGGATGGAAGCCAGAAAAGAAGCCTGTGCAAGAGTTAAATCCGAAGATGATATCCCGAAGTAAGCTCTGGTTGCGCCTTCGATACCGTAAAGGTTCCCACCCATCGGTATCCTATTTATATAGGATTCAAGAATTTTTTCTTTACCCAGTCCTGCTTCCAGACGATACGCAAAGTACGCTTCTTTTATCTTTTTAAGTAATGTCCGCTCTCCCGGTCTCATCATTCGTGCAAGCTGGAGGGTTATTGTAGATGCACCCGATACGATTTTTTTTTCTTTTGTATTCTGCCAGGCTGCTCTTATGACAGCTATGTAATCGATACCATTATGGTGATAAAAGTTTTTATCCTCGGATGCGATTATTGCTTTTATAAAATATGATGAGATTTTATCGAGCTTTATATGTATCGAACGGCTAGAATTTTCGGACAGGACTTCTTGAAGCAGTTTTCCGTTTCTATCATAGAATTTTATAGAATGGAAAATTTCTCGCTGTATATCTTTTTCTGTGATTGGAATTAAATAGGGTGTTACACGAAAGCCAAGAATAAATGTAATTAAACATCCGAAGAAGATCAGCGTACCTTTTTTCTTATTTAAGTTAGCTTTAACTTTTTTGAAGTCAATCATTCAATATTTCTATAAATCCCTCGCTACTTGTACCGAATTGCTCAGGTTCGTACATCAGGCTAACTTTTGAGCAGGGCCATAAGAAGTAGCCTGATGTCGTTGCTCTGAGAAGATATTTATACTTATATATGCCCGGTTTAACCACATCGGAGAAAAGGGCAACCCTGTCATCTCTCAGTTCCGTGTGATTTATTGGATTCCATGATCCGCCTCTGGTAGTTCTCTCCTGTGAGCGGACGTTATACCGTGTTGAGGTTGTTTTTAACGAGGCATCGATTGCTTCAAGTCCCGAAGGAATGGGGTCGTCAATCACAAGATGGTAAGAAGTCTGATTGACTTTGAATTCAAGCTCGACTTCAAGAACGTCACCCGCATTGATTTTGACAGGCTCAAGGGGTTGGGCTTCATATTTTGCGATAAGTTTGCCGGAATCTTTATCCTTTACCGTTCTTTTTATTGTAAGTCCTTCGTTTCGTGAGGTTTGAGCTCCTTTTAATCTATATGAGTAGGACAGTACGTAGTACAGATAACCTTGGCCTTTTTTGGAAAGCTCAATTTTAGAGAGACCCTCAGGTAAATTTGCAATGGGAAGAAATTCTTCAAAAGGTTTATACGCGTGTCCTTTGAACATATGCGTCAGTACTTTTTCTCCTGCAATTAATACATTTGCCGAATATTTCGGAGGTTTTGCTTCTCTTTTAAGTGAAATTTCCACAAGAGCGTCCATGGCTTTGGCGTTCTCGTATGTATAGCGCCATCTTCCGTTTTTCCTTGCATTAAGCATATAACGGGCAAATTTTGATATAAATTCACTCTCAGGCTCCATTTCAAGGAAAAGTTTAGTCGCATCAGCAGTTGTGATTATCGGCGAGTACATAAATAGCCATGATGGGGGTAAATCTCTTGGACTTTCAAAATGTGCGGTTTGCGCTGTAACAAACATTCCGTTTTTAATTTCTTTCAAGAGTATTCGTGCTTCCTTTTCCCATCTTGAAGACTTATAGAGCAGATATGCGAGGCTTATTTGTGCACCAAAACTTAATTCATTTCTTCGGTTATAGTATTCTTCAAAGTAGGTCTCATCATTTTTGCCCAGGTAATGCATGCCCAGCAGGATGTTAATTCTGTATTCTGCCAGCGATTTCCAGGTACCAAAGGAATAACAAGGATTTCTCAAGGTGTATTCGAGAAAATCAAGTAAGTTATCGGTTGCGTCTTCGGGGATTTCATATCCAAGGGCATTGCATCTTTTAAAGAGATAAGCTACATATGGCGAGAGAAAACAGTCCGATCGTGAACTCGTGGGCCAGAATTTGAATCCGCCGTCAGAGTTTTGCATTAGGAGGATTTTTCTGATGTTTGCTTTTATTACTTTATCTACGGGCTTTACCGATTCTAAAGTAAATCCGTATTTATCGGAAAGGAATTTGAGTTGAACAAGAGCTAACAGTCTGCTTGAAGTTTGCTCCAAACATCCGTACGGATATTCGACGAGGTATTTTGCTCCTTCACCGATATTGGTTAGGGCTGTACTGGAAAGCGTGACCTGTAATCCGCCCATGTCTTTTCTTACGCTTTTATCGACTTTAATTGCTTGCTGTGCTTTTTCTTGTGTTTCTCCGACCGCGACGACTGTTTCCGTTGCAAGCAGCTCTTTAACTTGAAGGGGTATCTCTATTGCGTCGGATTCTTTTATTTCTTTACCTCCAAAGGTACCGGTAAAGAACGCGGTAAATTTTAATTTTGCTTCTCCTTTTCCGGCAGCTTCGAACGGAAAAAGAATTGTTTTTGATTGTCCTGATTTTATAGTAGCTTCGTTTGCTTGTAGTTCTTTTTTATTAAGGGTTACCGATTCACCCGAAAGTTCGGCGGATACCTTAACACTGCCTTCCCCTTCCGTAGCGTTAGTAATTGCAACTCCCGAATAGAATTTATCCCCAATCCTTGCAAATCTGGGAAGAACAGGTCTTAGTACGAAAGGTTGGGTTACAACCACTTTTTCATCCTTATATCCGAACAAGTCATTTTCTCCAACCGAGACTATCATTATTCTCCATGTTGTCAGGTTGTCAGGTAGCTTAAAACTAAAATGTGCTTTTCCGTTTTCATCGGTTACAAGAGCAGGGTTGTAATAAGCCAGTTTCAAAAAATTCTTTCTTACTCTTGGACCGCCGACCATTGCTCCGGCTCCTCCTCCGTAACCGTAACCTTTTTGCAAGAGTTCCTCTTTTGTTATAATGAACGGACGGTTATCGGTAATTCTTGCGGAAAGTCCTCTATGGCTATACACAATCTTTACAAGATCGGGAGGAGTATATCCCGTCAAAGACAATACGGCTTCATCAACTATCATAACCGTCAATTCACTTTTATGTCCTTTTTTATCCGTTCGTGTAACTTTAATATCGACGTCTAATTCTTCTGCCGGTCTGAGTTTCATACTTGATGGGGTAATTTCCACTTTCAGGTATTTGTCGGATATTGAGACTTTAAAGCCTTTAAATCCAATCTTTTCCATATGTTTTCCTGTTTCTTCTTCCACGGGAACGATTGGGTCTCCCAGTCGGTAAAGTACGGCTCCGAGGTAAGCATTTGGTACCATATCTTCAGTTACAATGAAAGTGTAAGTGAATCCTCCACCTTTTATTTCCTTTGAATCTTTCAGGAAAATCTTTTCCCTGCATACAGTCAAAAATAGTTCCGCTTCAGGGAAAGGTGATTTGATGAAAGCCTGGACTGTATCTCCAACCTTGTATTCTTCCTTATCCATTATAATTTCTAACTTATCTTCACCGGTTTCTTCCCAGGGGACGTAACTTTCTCCTGCTACCCATACCGAAGTTGCTGCAGCGGTGCCGCTGTTTGGACTGTCTCTAAGCTCGACAAATACAGCGTAAGATCCGGCTTCCCCGGGGGAAAAGGTAAATTCTTTTGGTGTGCTGGTGCTTATTATTTCTTTGGTACTGACGACCTTTTTTACCATTGTATTTTCTGTTCTGAATTTACCGTCGGGAGTTTTTGTTTTAACACAGTGGTATTCTCTTTTTATCAGTTTAACCGTTACGGGTATTCCAGGTAAGGTTTTGCCTTCGGGTGAGGATACTATCACCGATGCTTTCAGTATATCTTTTGCCGCAATTATCCAGTCGTCGAGTTTTATGCCAATAAGTCGCTTGTCCGGTAGAACAGTGATACTTTTGTTTGCGGAAGAAGTTTGTCTTGAAACGTCTGTCACCTCCACATCGCAAAGGTAAGTCATATTGTATGGAACGTCATCGCGGCGAAGAGTGATGGTTTTGGAAACTTTACCTTTATCATCCAGATTAATAGTTTCCCTGAGGTAACTGCCGCTGATTGAAGATTTTTTCTCCTGTAGATAAGAGGGAACGCCGAAGGAAAAATTTTCCCAGCCTTCTGGTTTAAAGTATGCCCTTCTGCGAGTTATGTTGAGGGATGAGGTTGCTTCTGACATAGGTGCTCCGAAATAATATTTCCCTTCCCAGGAGATTTTGAAGGGTGCTCCGGGTACGACAATTTTTTTATCGATTTCCATTTTGACTTCGAACTCCGGCACTCTGAATTCAGCCAGTCTGAAATTGCCGTAGAATTTAAGATTATGTTTTCTATTTTCTGCCGTGATGTTGTAATAGCCAAGAGTTTGACCCTCTTTTGTGGGTATTTCAAAATTGAAAGTGCCGAATTCGTTCACTCTTACTTTTTCGATCTGTTTTTCTCCACCGTGCGGATCCCTGAGTTTAACTTCGAAGGATAATCCTTTGCCGGTTTGTAATTTTCCGTAAAGTAAGTACCTTGAGATACCCTTCAATCTAACAGTATCGCCGGGACGATATAAATGCTGATCCGAGAATATCGTTCCTCTGCAGAGAGGTCTTTCCGCTTCCCAGGCAGAACTTAAGCCGAAAGTCCAGAGAGAAGGATTTCCTCCCTCTTCTGTATGAATAAAAGTCCAATCATCATCTTTTTCTGCTACTATTAGAAGCTTTGGCGGTTCTGCAAATCCAAATCTTTCCTGGTCATATAAAATATCATCAGGGTCAGCTTCCGGCGGATATAATTCATTCAGTATTTTATTTTTTATTCTCCTTTTTGTACATTTTTGCATATTTGATGCTGAAAGGAGAAGCATTCCTTTGGAATCCGTTATTCCTTCGAAGCAAGGAGAAATCCTGTTTATATTCTTATCGGTAATAAGGTCCCATATTTTTTCCAATCTGGGCAGGTCGTTTTCTCTGTATATTTTGACTTTTGCTTTGCCTACGGGTTTCCCGTCAGTAAGCTGGTTTAATTTGATTATACCGCCCGTTGGATGGAACTGGGTGTATATTCCAATATTTGTTCGCAGGATAAGACCGTTAAATCTTATGGGTTGAGAGTAACACTCTACTGTTGGAGAGGTAAATTGGTAGGCAACCACACCGAATTTTCCGTTCCTGAGATGTTCCTTTAGGTCAAAATAGGCTTTTCCTACTTTTGCTTCGTTTAATTTTATATCCTGACGGGATTCCTTTACTTCCAAATTATCTATCAGTTGGTCTATTGTGTAATAATAAGCCAATCTTTCTCTTATAAGGATATCTTTAGGCTCTAATTCCTGCATAATATAAAAAGCTTTGTTTATATTAACCGTTTTTATGCCGAGTTTAGGCTCTATATTAGGCGTAATGAGTTGATACCCGCTTGGACCCCACATTTTTGGAGTCAATTCTCCCGTTGTGAAAGAAATTTGTTGAGGGTTCTCTAACTTTTGTGCGTAAACATCTGTGAGACCGGCTTTTAAATCTACAGTATATTTTGTATTTGGCTCCAACAGATCTTCGTGGAACCCAATATCGTAGTCCATATAGCAATCGGAATAATTTCGTACAAGATTTTGCCCTACTCTAGGAGAAATAAGAACATTTTTTTCGACACTTACAAATTCAGGGGTATTTGTGAAAGCTATATATGGAAGTGTTGTAAGTTTGTTTCCACAGTGACCGCAGAAGCCGGATTTTGTAAATCTAAAGGGAGGATAGGTTTGAAAAATTGAATTATAATCTCTTTCGGTTGGTCTATTTCCTCTTTCAGGCATTACTCCAGAGGCAATATTTACGGTATATCTGGTATCTTTATTCAATTCTCTTACCGGATCCAGTATATAACTATAACTCAAGCGGTACATTCCGATATCTTGTTCATCTTTCGGGTTTTTTTCGTGTTCCAGAAATTTATATGCTACTTTTCGCTTCTTTTCGGTTTCGAAGAATTCTATTTTATTTTTTAAGGATTTCAAATTTAAAGAGGTATTACTTGTTATATATACCTCCTGGTCAAGTTTTATGTGATGGGAACCGTTTCGGGGACTAATACTGATTTGGGGCAGAGGGGTTCTGAATTCCCAGCTGAAATTTTCCTTGAGTTTATTCCCAAAGATATCTTTTAATCCCTTTTCTACCTTTACTATATAATTGGTTGCCATGGGAAGGCTATGCTCCGGTTCAAAAACCACACCTGAAGTTCCCAGAATCCTGAATTTTCCTTTGACCGAAGGTTCAAGATTAAAGTGGCTTAGAATTGAATCTCGCATTTCGTCGCTCAGCGTTGTTAGAGGTATGATAGGATTGTTAAAGTTTATTTTTATTTGAGCCTGTCCGCGAGTTTCGTCTTTTGGACCATGAGATGTTATTTTCAGTTCTGTGGATGTTGCGTACGGCGTTGTGCTTTCAGTTGATGGTTCTTCATGTTTAGGAGGATAAGTATCCTTCTTTATTTTTGGGTAGAGCAACAGGGCAATTAGAATAAGCCCTGTCGCAGTAACTGCCGGGATCCATACTTTTTTTTGTTTAACTTTTTCTAAAATCTTTTTTCTGTCTATTTTTATCTTAAGTGTTTTTTTTGAACTTTTTTTCGTTTTTTTCGAAATTTTCTTTCTATCTTTTTTCATCTAAAACCTCCTTAAAATTTATAGATATAATTACATTATTTTAATTTGAAGATTAGTGATAAAGAACCCCCTCAAATTTAATTTTTTTAAATCAGTGTTATTTAGTATATTGAGAACAAACCGATATGTCAAGATTCTTTATTTTGTTGATTTATGTAAGTAAACTGGTAAAAAAAATAATTGGTTTCTTATAATTGTATTTTGTAGATGTCGTTTTACTTCTCCTTGACTTTCGCTTTAAATTAATTTATACTCAATTGAATCTTGGTGAATAGGTTAATAAAAGGAGTGTAAGTTTTGCACGAATGGGCTTTAGCTGAATCGGTTGCGAATACCGTTTTAAAATATAAAGAAGAAAAAAAACTTTTGAAAGTTAATAAGGTGCTTGTCCGAATTGGCAAATTACAGCAAATTGAGAAAGATGTCTTTGAGTCCGCTTTAGATGAAATTTGCAAAATGAAAAAAATAGAGGGAGAATTTGTTATAGAAGAGGAGAATGCTTCTTTTAAGTGTAGGATTTGCGGTCGGGAGTGGGATTTTGAAGAAGGGGTTAAAAAATTAAATGAAGATGAGTCGGAATACGTACATTTTATCCCTGACATAATAAGAGTTTATTCTAAATGCCCTAAATGCGGAAGTCCTGATTTTGAGGTTTTAAAAGGTAGGGGTGTCTGGATTGAATATATTGAAGGAGAAAGATTATAAAATGCAGAAGTCAACCACAGAGAACCTAGTGCTTAATCCGTCTAAAATTAGAAGAGAAGCGATGTCTAACCATTCGTCAGGACCGCGGTCAATTTCACATTCGGTTTTCGTTCAGTATATCGTTCTGAAAAACCGCAGTCAGTTTCTCCGGCGTTTTATTTCACGAGGAGTATTGTTCGAAAAGAATAGAGTACATTTCACCTACGGTTGTCGTTCGAGAGTATCACTCCGAAAAACCGCAGTCAGTTTCCCCTGCGAGGAAACTGCTGCTTGGCTCTCGACCTCGCTCCTTTTGGCTTCGCCAAAAGACCGTGCCCGCTCGGTCTCCGAGACATTTTTCTTGAGTGATACCCCCTCACTTATTTCAGGGAGAAATTAAGATCTATGGATCCGAGATTAAATGTAATAAATGAGAGATTGTCTGGTATTAAAAAGATCGTTGCTGTTTCAGGTGGTAAGGGGGGTGTGGGGAAGAGTTCGGTATCCTCTATGCTGGCTCTGGTTCTTAAAAGTATGGGAAGAGAAGTAGGTCTTTTAGACCTTGATTTGAGCGGTCCGACCGATCATGTAATTCTTGGTTTTGAGGATGTTTTTCCAAAGGAAGAAAAAGGGATCATTCCTCCTCTGCTAAGGGGAATAAAGTTTATGTCTATTGTCTATTTTGTAAAGGAAAATCCCTTGCCTTTTAGGGGAGAGGACTTTTCAAATGCTATTATTGAGTTGTTGGCTATAACAAGGTGGGGTGATCTCGATTATTTAATTATCGATATGCCTCCGGGTATAGGGGATATTGCCCTGGATGTTATAAGAGTAATAAATAATATAGAATTCATTATGGTCGGAAACCAGTCAAAATTGACTTTGCGTACCCTGAAGAAAGTTTTACTTATGAGCAAAGAATCAGGAAAAAAGGTAATTGGAATTATTGAGAACATGAAAGTCTCCGAAAATGATGAGAAAGAGAATAAATTGGCATACCTCGGCGTTCCTTTTTTAGGTAGTGTAGGTTTTGATGAGGAATATGAGTCTTCACTTGGAAACACAGATAAACTTTTAAGAACACAGTTTGCAAAGGATTTGAAAGAGATCATTTTCAGTAAGCCTGAAATTTTTTAACAAAAAGGGAGGTATATAATATGAAAACTTTAGCAGGAAAAATTTTTTCCGTAGGTTTTATATTCTTTTTTTTGTTTATTCTATTTGTGCATACAGCTTTGGCAGCCGAAATATTAGATGTTTCACCCCTTTCGCAGGAAAAGGATTTATCAGAAGCTTTTCTAAAATATTATGAACCTGTTGTGAAAGAGTATAAAATCGATATGCCTCAATATCCTCTACCGCTTTCTCTTAACAAAATTTCCAACCTTGAGAAGTTCGAAAAATTGTATTTGAAAAGTGTAGAGAGTAAAAAAAAGCTCGAGAGGAATGGTTTTGTTGTTGTTGATGGAGGAAGAGAAAATAAAATCACAAATGTTTATAAGAAAATACATAAACAGAAAGTTCCTTTATATATAACTGCGGATACTCCTCTACACCTTTTTCACATTATGTTTAACGAGACATTGAAGGAAATAGAGGAAGAAATTTTCTATCCCGATATTATCGAAATCACAAGAATTTTATTGAAGACTTCGGAAGAGAACTATAAAGAATATGATGGTATATTAAAAGAAGCTGCAAAGCGTAATGTAGCATATTTTTCAATAGCATTAAAACAATTTGAGCCCGAGTTTTCTCCTCCTTCCTACGTGAAAGATCAGGTTGATTGGGAATGTAGGCGGATTGAAGAACATAAAGGATTTCCTTTTTTTGAAGTAGCGCGAAAAAAAGCATTATTCAAGGTGCCGGAGGATTACAGTCAGTATAAACCACGTGGACATTATACAAGGAGCGATGAACTCAAAAGATATTTCAGGGGGATGATGTGGTATGGCAGAATGGCTTTTCTTTTAAAAGGAAGCGAGGAACACGGGCAAATAGCGCCATTTTCTAAGGCTCTAATAAATGAGAATGACGCCAATATACAGACAATACAGGCTATTCTCATTTCAGCTCATTGCGGAGGATTGAACATTCCGGATGGAAGAAAAGTTGCGGATGTCTGGGATAGAATTTACACGGTGAGCGCTTTCTTTGTTGGATTTGCCGATGATTTAACTCTTTATGATTACAGGGAAGTGTTGCGCGGTGTCTTTGGAAATAAGTTTTCTGCTGAGGAGCTTAGAGAAAAAGAAAAATTCTCACAATTTGTTTCTGAAATAAAAAAACTCGCGCCTCCTGAAATATATTCGGGTACAGGGAATGCGGGAGTTGACCTTGGAGCTTATGGAGAGAACGAGCCTGTTCCACAGAAGCAAACGGATGATTTAATGGAGAATACCATGGGATTTAGATTTATGGGTCAACGTTACATACCCGATTCTTATATTTTAGGACAACTGGTATTTCCAGCTGTAGGTGAGCTCCACATAGAAATGCCAGAAAGATTTACAGCTGGCTATGTTATGGATTTACGTAACCCTGGTAAGGCATATTCGATTAGAGCATTTCCAAGGGGTTTGGATGTATTTAGTGTTTTGGGGAGCAAAAGAGCTGAAAAACATATAATTGATTCTAAAGACAATGAATATCCCGGATACGAAGAACAGGTGCGAAAATTGAGAGAAGAATTTTCCGGTTTGAATGAAGAAGACTGGAACCGGAATTTATACTGGGCATGGCTGCATCTTTTAAAGATATTAAATGAAGAGAGAGAGGAAGGGTATCAGACCTGTCAGCAGACAGAAGCTTATCTTGACAGGCAACTTAATACCTCTCTTGCCTCCTGGGCTGTACTCAGACACAATACAATACTTTACGCAAAGCAGGGTTATACGGGGTTGTTGGGGACAGGAGCGAATGTTAAAAGTGCTCCAAAGCCCCCTCCGCCGGAGGGATTTGTCGAACCTTTACCTGAATTTTTCGCTTACATGCTTGCCACTGCAGGGATGACTTACAGGGGGCTTAAGGACCTTGAAGTGCTGACCGAAAAGTCCGGGAAACGTCTTTCCTCTCTTGTCGATGTTCTCGATAGGTTATATCTGATTTGTAAATCTCAGGTCGCGAATAAAGAATTAAGTGAAGGGGATAATAGATTTCTACATGATTTCCCCCAAAAATTAGAGAATGTAATTGGGAAGGTAAAACCGACAGATAAATTACCGGAAAAACGTGAGCCGTTCGTGATAGTAGAAGTTAGTGGTACCATGGGTTTAGAAACAACAATCATTGCTGATGTTCATACAGATCCCAATTCGAAAAAATGTCTTGAAGAAGCTTCGGGTTATCTTGATTACCTTCTGGTTGCATACAAACGTCCTTACGGCGATATTGTTCTTGCGGTTGGTCCTGTGTTATCATATTACGAATTTAAACATCCGATGAGTGACAGGTTGACTGATGAGGAATGGCGGGAAATACTAAAAACGGATGATACACCTCCACAACCCGAATGGATAAATAGTTATTATGTGGAGTAAATAGTAAGGTGCTGAGTTAAAGTAACAAAATCTTTTGTGTATATTTTAGCGTAAAATCAAAAAGTGTGGTGGGGTTTAGTGTAATTCGTATGTTTTAAGTTTAAGATACAAAATTAATTGGTGTGGAGGTTTCGTGTGTTTTGTGTGTTTCGTGGTTAAATAAAGGTTTCTTTGTGTCTTTGTGCCTTTGTGGCTAATTAAATGTCGCGAAGCGACCTTGACTTATTGTGTAACGTGGGTACTTTTTTACAAATGTTTTTTATAATTATTGCAAGTTTACTTGTTCCAATGGATGGAGCGCAAACAGATCATTTGAAAGCCTACGGTCTTACATACTGGGTTTTAAACGAGGGGCTTAATGCCGAGTGGTTTCTTAATTACAGAGGTGGCAGTTTCCTTCTTCCTGGGCTTGAGGGAATAAAAAAAGAAGCAGATAAAAGGGGAGTAGCTTCATTTTGGGTAAATGAAGATCAGGTAAACGATATCTATGCGATCATTGAGAGAGAAAATATGGAAAGGGTAAAGTTGGAAAAAGCCCCCAAAGTTGCGGTGTATATACCCGAAACAGAAGGTCCCTGGGATGATGCGGTTGCTCTTGCTCTCGAATACGCCAGAGTTCCGTATGAAAGAATATGGGATGATGATATTCTTAAAGGTGCCCTCATCAATTATGACTGGCTGCATCTTCATCACGAGGATTTTACCGGACAGTACGGGAAATTTTATAGTCATTATGCGAATGCTGCCTGGTACAGGGAAGTTGTCAATATTAACGAAAGGAAGGCGCGAAGCCTGGGTTACTCTAAAGTTTGGAAAATGAAACATGATGTTGCTAAGGTAATAAAAGACTATGTTTCCAAAGGTGGATTTCTTTTTGCCATGTGTTCCGCTCCAATTACTCTGGATATTGCTCTTTGTTACTATGGGGTAGATATTGTTCCTTCACAAATCGATGGAGATGGTGTTGCTTCGCCTTATAATATGAAAGCAGATTATGATAATACTCTTTTTCTGAAAAATATAGGGCTTATAACATCTTTGAATATTTACGAGCATTCGAATGTTGATATAACTTACCTTGCGCAGCGAAGAGGAAAAAATAGCTATTTTTTTCTTCGTACTTTTATGGCAAAAAGAGATATTATTCCTGCTATTCTAACCCAGAATCATACTGTAAGAATAAAAGAATTTTTAGGTCAGGATACCGGTTTTGATAGGGAAAAATTGAAAGTTGATATTATTATTCTGGGAGGTATCCCAAATACAAAAGAAGTCAGATATATATATGGAGAATGTGATAAGGGTAGTTTTTCCTTCCTTGGAGGACATGATCCCGAAGATTACACACATCTTGTGGGAGATCCACCCACTTATCTGGAGTTTTATAAAAATTCACCGGGTTATCGGATAATATTGAATAATTTACTCCTTCCCGCCGTTAAAAAGAAAAAGCTTAAAACGTAGCGGCAAAGCCGCTAAAATATAAAAATTAAAAAAGGAAATGGCCACGGATGAACACGGATAAACACGGATTAAAAAAAATATTTAGTTGTTTTAATAAAAACAGGATATGTGGTGGGAAGGGTATCAGTGTTCATCAGTGCAAATCAGTGGCTAATTCAGGTGTGTTGAGTTGGGTTTTAAAAACACAAAATAAAAATTCTGTGTTCTCTGTGGTTAAAAGAAACTGGAATGGGATGGTGTGGGTTTTGTGTTTTGTTTTTGGTGATAAATGGATAAATTAATAGATAATTATATTGGAGAATTGGTTAGAAGGAAATTTTCGGATTTTACAGTAAAGAGTTATAAGACGGATCTTGAAGAATTCGGTTCTTTTTTACAGAAGAACGGAAAAAGTGATTTTTCTGATATGGACAGAAAAGATATAAGAGGATTTATGGGCGAACTTCTTTCCTATGGATACAAAAAATCATCTGTTTCCCGGAAGCTTTCGGCAATAAAATCATTTTGCAAATTTCTTGAAAGGAACAAAATTTTAAAAAGGAATCCTTCTCTTTCAGTTAAAACTCCTAGGACGGATACGCCCATTCCTTCTTTTCTTTCCGAAGAAGAGATAGAGAAAATGCTTGATTTTTCTTCTATGAATACGGAACTTGATGTCAGGAATAAAGCTATTCTCGAACTGCTTTATGCTACCGGTATTCGTGCTTCCGAGCTGGTCAATCTTGACCTTTCGATGTTTGATATAAGAAATAAATTGCTCAGGGTTTACGGGAAAGGGAAAAAAGAGAGAATACTTCCTGTAGCCAGAGCCGCTTTTGAAACTTTGAATAGATATCTGTCTGAGGTTCGAGGCTATCGGGACGGCGCTCTTTTTCTTAGTAAATCCGGGAAGAGGTTAGGACAGCGGGATCTTCAACGTATCGTAAAAAAGGCGATAGTTAAAGTTGCTACATTGCATCAGATGAGTCCCCATACAATGCGCCACACTTTTGCGACCCATCTTTTGAATCGTGGAGCGAATCTCAGGGCGGTTCAAGAGCTTTTGGGCCATGAATCCTTATCTACTACTCAGATTTACACTCATGTAAGTATTGAAAAATTAAAAGAAGAATATAAAAAAGCTCATCCAAGAGCATGAATCAGAAGTGAAGTCAATATGAAATCGAAAAAAGCAAGAAGCCAGAAGTTAGAATCCAGAATCCCTCTGCCACCCCAAAAATATTTTGAACCACAAAGACCGCAAAGATCACAAAGTTTTTTTGCTATTATTTTAACTCGAAACACGAAACTTAAAACTCGAAACAGAGGGCAGTTTAGGCTGTATCAGGTGGGTGAATGTTAGATAAAGTAATTGAAATTGCAAAAGGTTCCGGGAATTTGATTCGTGATTATTATGGGTCTTTGAAAAAGGGTGATATTCAAGAAAAAGGATTTAGTCATTTCGTTACCAAAGCGGACAAAGATGCCGAGGAATTTATAATTAATGAATTACAGAAAAACTTCCCCGGTGTGGGTATTTGTTCTGAAGAAGGGGATGCGATTTCCGGAAAGGGAAGATTTATTGTCGACCCTTTAGACGGAACTCATAATTTTATGCATGGTATAGCGCGTTTTTGCGTTTCTATTGCTTATGAGGAAAATGCTGAAATCAAGGTGGGTGTTATTTATGAACCGGTTAAGGATGAGCTTTTTTCTGCGGAAAAGGGGAGCGGCGCTTTTTTAAATGGGAAGCGAATAAAACACTCTGGACAAAAAAATCTCGATAGAGCATTGGTTACCGTTGGTATCCCTCCTTCAGCTTATGAAAGAAGGGGAAAGATTATGGATGCTTTAAAGAATTTAATACTCAAAGTCAATTCTATAAGGATTTTTGGTGCCGCGGCTCTACAATTGGCGGAGATTGCGGCGGGCAGGATTGATGGTGATATTGGATTCGCTTTATCTCCATGGGATGTGGCGGCAGGTTGGATATTGGTAGAGGAAGCTGGTGGATTGATAACGGATGAGAGGGGAGGAAATAAGATTTTAGAAGGCACTATTGTTTCAGGAACTCCTTACGTGCAGAAATTCCTGCTTGACTTTGTGCAAAATAATATTATATAAATAGATTATGACACTTATAAAAGACAGTATAATTTCAAGCATGGAGTATATAGGAGGGATTTTTATCCTTACTGCGCATACTTTTATGAGAATAAGGGGTTTATTCAGAAAATTTGATTTGTTTGTGGAGCAGATATTCTTTCAGGGTGTTAAATCTATCTCTATTGTAGTATTTACTTCCCTTTTTATGGGTATGGTTACCGCGTATCAAGCTTATTATCAGGCAAAGCAATACATGCCCGATGTTTATATCGGGATGTCTGTTTGTAAGGCGTTATTTATTGAACTTGGTCCCCTGATTGTAGGTCTCGTGATTGCCGGGAGAGTTTCTTCTTCGATTGCAGCAGAGCTTGGTTCGATGAAAGTAACGGAACAGATAGACGCTCTTGAAGCTTTCGCGATAGATCCTATAGAGCATCTTGTTGTGCCCAGGGTTTTCACCGGAATTATTGTCATGCCGGTTCTTACGGTTATAGCTGAGGTTACAGGTGTTATCGGAGGATGGATTCTTGCAGTAATGAGTTTGAATATCACATCCGCTATTTACTGGAGAGGAGTAAGGCTTAACTACTATCCTGTAACACTTTATGGCGGTTTGATTAAAGCTACTGCTTTTGGGTTGACGCTTACGATTATGGGCTGCTATTACGGTCTTCGGGCGGAAGGTGGTGCGGAGGGGGTAGGTGAAGCGACTACTAAGGCTGTTATATCTTCTACAATTTTAATTCTTTTTCTTGATTATGTTCTTTCGAGAATCGTTTTTACATAGGAGGTTTTATGGTTAAAAAAGAAAAAGCTATAAAGGTTGGTGTTTTTTTAACGGTGGTTTTTGTTATTTTTATTGTTGGTCAACTCTGGCTTCTGCGTTTCAATGTTGGAAAGGAAGGTTTTTATTTGAATATTTTTTATGATAATGTTAGCGGATTAACTAAGGGTGACCCTGTCAGGGTCTACGGTATAAAAAAAGGTAAAGTTATGAGTATGAAGATGGAGAGGGGTGGAGTTTTAGTCAGGGTTTGGATAGAAAAAAGTGTTGTGTTGAAAGAAGATGCCAGGGCATCGATTCAGGATGTTGCGATGATTAGTGGTACAAAAACTTTGGTTATTCATCCCGGAGTCTCAGATAAGGTTCTAGATATTTCCAAGACTTTGCGGGGAGCGCCAAACAGGGGGCTTTCTACTGTAGAGGTTGGCGGAATTACCGAACAGGTCGAAGATTTGTTGAAATCTCTTAAGGGTGGTATGGCAGGTAGTGAGGGAACTTTCGAGCGGTTGGGTTCAACGCTTAAAGAAATGGAGCTTCTTTTGAAAGAAAACAGAAAACAATTGAAGGAAACCATTGCAAGTGGAGGAAAAAATCTTGAAAAGACTCAGGTTCTTATCAATAATATGGATTCTTCTATAAAAGAGTTGGATTTAACTTTAAAACAAATAAATAGTAAACAAGGGACTATGGGTAAACTTATTTATGATGAGAAACTCTATAATAATCTAACCAAAGCGGCAGCCAGTCTTGATACTTTGCTTGTCGATTTTAGAAAAAACCCCGGAAAATATGTCAAAGTAAGCGTTTTCTGATTTTGGGAGCCACGAAGGCACAAAGATAATAGGACGCAGATCAAAAAAAGGATTAACAGGATTTTTTATTGTTTTTTTACTCCCTGACCTCCCAAATTTATGGCAACCTAACAGGAAATTAGCGTTGGATATACACAGATTAAAAAGGTATTTGTTTCTTTATGTGAATCCGTGTCAATCTGTGGCTAATTAATCTGGGGTGGTATGGGGTATTTTAAATCCATAAAATCTGCGTTTATTTGCGTCCCATTCTGGGGGTGGGGGGCTTAGTGTCTTTGTGACTTAGTGGCTAATTATTACTCGATTTCTTTTATTCTTTTTTTGGCGTATTCAAGCGGTATAAATACTATT
>CAYYUB010000018.1:0-20838 GCA_964474855.1 uncultured bacterium | reverse complement strand
TGCCTCCAAATTCGGGAAAAACCCCGGCAAGAGCATTCCATTTTTCTCTGTTTGTTGCTTTTCCTGTAATTCTTTCCTCATTAATACCTCTTCTTCGCATCAACTCCCAAACATAATGGTCTGTTGCTCCTTCTGCTTCCCAGATATCTTTTGCCGGTTTATTGCGAAGTATTTCTTTTATATCGACGTGACTATGTAAATCTATTATCGGTAGGTCTTTAACTCTTTCATAAAGTTCCCTTGCGGTGGGGGTTTCTAAAAGATAATTATCATCTAAAAAAGCCATATATTTATTCCATATTTATATTTATAACAAAATTTAATCTTTTTATTTTATAACTCTAATTCCTTAACAAAGTAATGTAAATTCCTCGTTCTGTCAAGTGCGCTTTGCTGCGCAACTTTAAATTTTAATCACGGAATTAATTTCACCGCAAAGACGCAAAGAACGCAGAGAAAAAAGTTATTAGGTTGCTTAAGACCCAACCCACAACCCTGAAAACTAATGTATCACACAAAGACACTAAGACACAAAGTTTTTCCTTTATTCTTCAACTATTCGACGATTCAACCATGTGACTTATATTCCAAGTATCTATATTGTTGTCCATTGGATTTCCTCGGGATTTTTGAATCTTTTGTTTTCTCGTTTAAGGTTAAAGGCTTTTAAAAATCTGATAAGCCGGCTTGACTTATACATAAAAAAAATTATTATATTTAATAGTTTAAAAAATTAAAGAAAACCCTTAAAGCTTAGTGGAGGTTTTATGTTTCTTTTAAAAAATAAACAAAAATACTATTTTCAGTTACTTTTGATACTTCTTTTGGCGCTGTCTGTTATTCTTTCTTGTGAGTCTGATGGGGATCCGGACCCCGTCCCTGGCCCTACTACTCCCCAGATAGAAAAGATAGATTCTTCAAGTGGTGCGACAATAGGGATATCTGATACGGTTTTTATACTTTCAAATAACGCCTGGGGATATCCCTGTAATTTAGATGAGTGTTATCAGGCAATCATACTTTATACGGACGGTAGCTATGGGTGGGAATGGGACAGAGATAGAACAGATACAACCCGTCCCAATTATCCTGAGGTTATTTGTGGTACCAAGCCCTGGAGTACACAGACCGCGTCAGGTATTTTCCCTATCCGTATTCAAGATATAAATTCCTTCGAAGCTGAAATGGATATAGGGTATGGTGCAACTGGGGATGACTGGAATTTTGCTTTAGAATTCTGGTTAACTGAGCAAAAACCAGAAGGAAATGATGTATCGAGCTCTATAACAGATGAAGTTATGGTATGGTTGGGATGGGGAGCAACACATGATGGTGGTGTAGAAGAGCAAGATGTAATTATTGATGGGGAAAACACTTATGATTATGCTCACCATTACCCTGAGGGTGGAGATTGGCTATGGAATTACCATCAATTCAGGATTTCTGGAGAGCAAAGAATCCCGTCCGAAATAGATTTTAAACTGTTTATAGATTACCTTCAGCAAAAATACAGTTGGATTAGTGATACGCTCTGGGTATCGGGTATGGAGTTGGGCAACGAATACTGGGATTTTACCGAAGGGGCGTGTACGGTAAAAAGTCTATCTTATACGGTGAATGGAGAAACGGAAGTTAGCGGAGCGGAGTAAGAAGATAGAATTATTCTCGCAGGGCTGGTAAGTAAGTTGAGTTTTTAATAAATACAATTAAAATGGGTTGTGTGGTGGGGCTCTGTGTCTCTGTGTGATATTAATTTTGGGAATTAATCTTCGGAGGGATTCAACAAATAATTCACTGCGTTTACGAGAAATATATATGCGGCTCCGCCGCCAATGACGTATTCGTTTTCTCCCCACAAAAAAGGCCAATCTTCCTTGTTCTCGGGAAAGTCCGGTTTTAAGATTATAACTCCGGGCACTACACCTCCGGCAATAAATGAGTAATCAGCCCTGTTATTTCCATAAGCTACCATTTTTGAATCCGTTCCTACACCCGAAACAAATGATATATCCGAACCCGGATGACAGCCGTAAATGTAGTTTAAGCCCCTGAATGTATATTCTGGGTCGACGAGTTCGGGAAAAGCTTTATGCAAAAAATAGTTGGTAATGGAAAAATACATAGCCCAGCCGCTTCCGCCCCAGCCTCCTGTAGGAATTGGAACTCCGTAAGGATTCTGTTTCTCAAAATCTTCGATAAACTTTATATTTGATTTAACCATTTTTTCTATTTCTTTTTTGTATGTTTGATCCATATATGGTATGGCTCGCGTAAGAAGAGCGGCAGAAAAAATAAATCGCTCTTCTTCAATTTGTGGTAATAATTCTTTTATTCTATCTGCGTATTTGCTTTCTTTTGTGGATATCAAAAGTTCAACAGCGGCGCTTAGTTCCGCTGCGAGTAGAAAACCTCCTGTTGTATTTCCATGCCTGAATGTATCATGTTCGTGGCTATGCTCCTCATTCCATACTTTTTTGGCTGTTTCCAAACATTCATTAGCCAGTTTATCATTATATCCTCGCAACGCACGTGAAGCAGCTGCCAGGCTTGCTGCGGAACCGTAGTTCAAAGCACTCGATTTACTTGTAAAAGCCCATCTGTCATCGAATTTCCCGCTTTTAAGTCCGTTCGATTCCAGGCTACCCAGTTTGGGATTGTATATGAGGTTATCCGTCATGGTTAGCGCGTCGCCAAGGTGAGTATATTGAGATAAATCGGGTACGATAATTCCCGGAATGGCATGCCCGATAACTCTATGTTGGGCTATGAGAGCCAGCGTTCCATGTTCTATTTGCTGAAGAATATCAGGTATACCATCGGGATGGTGTATATCAACGTAGCGTTTTTTCTGGTCGACTGTCGTTTCGTCACGCTCAGGACGAAAAGCTTCCCATGTTTGCACCAAACTCAACACCGTGGAATAGTGTGTTTGCGTTCGTAGATCAAAATCGCCAGCATCAAACCAGCCTCCTATGTCCAGTCCTGGAATATGTTCTCCCGGTTTATAAGGCGTGTCGGTTGTGGGTCCCTGCGCGTACAGGTCGAAATGTTTATGATTTACAGGTGCTTGCAGGGCATCATCGAGGTGGGAAGCTCCATGCCAGACACGATAAGCTTCGTTTACCAGCATATGGTCCATTTGTACCGGGAAATAAACATCGAGAGTAGGATGCCACGCGTCCCGGTAAATATCTCCCGCTATTCTGAAAGGTTTTGTACGCATATTACCGTATTCGATTAGATACAAGCCTTCTGCTTTTATTGAGGTAAAATCAAAGGTAAAATAATTGTATCGAAAATACTTACCCCATTTTTCTATTTCACTTTTATGTTTTTCAATGAATTTTCCGTCTTCTGTTATTTTTAGCAAGCGAGCTGTTTTAAGAAGTTTGTCGTTTTTGTCGAGTTCTAAGACCGCAATCTTTTTTTGATTGGGGTGGTATCCTAGTTGTGAATGACCTATAACAGGCGTTCGAGTCCAGTTAGAAATTGTATTGGCTGTGAGGAACCACTCTATAACGTTACCGGATTTTCCTGCCGGAATGAGACTGCGCAGGACATACCATCCATTTTGTGCTTTGTTCCGTCCGTCGTATAATAGAAGCTCATTATTATTTGTTTTTATAGTTATACGTCTCTCAGGGTCTTCGGGAGCAAGTATGAGTGTTTTTCCCTTAGATATTGGTTTTGGTTCTACGGATCCGGATTTTTTAATTTCCATTGGTCCGGTGGGGTAGAGAGGAAAAATGTTGCTTCTTCCATCCATAATATAAGCTTTTTTGAAATACGCGGATGGAAGAAATTCAAGATTAAAACCGGCATGCCCTTCGAGTTCTTCTGGAAGTTCTTTTTCGAGATGGACGCTAAGAAGGATTCCGCCGTCTTTCGCGGTCGCTTTTATCTTGAATTCAAAATCGTAATCAGGATAGTTTAAAAATACTTCGATGCTGTTAGCTTTTTTGTTTATTTTTCTTTCTATTAGATTGGGAAATGGGTCCCACTGTTCGGGTGTTGGTTCTAATCTTACGTCACCATTTGTGGCTGTTCTTACTCCGTGGTGAATGATTTCGATTCCGCTCATTTTGGAATCATCGAAGTTCTCATTATACCAGTTACTGTAAACCAGAACATTGAACCCGCGGGTTTCAAAATATTCTAAATCGTTTAATTTGAGATTGTTATCTTTAATATAAATTACTTCTGAGGCAAAGGATGAGAAGCCGATTTGCGTACTTAAAAGGATCGTGATTAATAGTTTGATTTTAAAACAGACTCTAATTTTTTTCATTTTCGTTGTTTAAAAGTTATGTTTTTTGTTTGTTTTGTCAAGCGAATCTTTGTTTTATATTAGATACGTAATTATTTTTTAGTAGTTTAAGTTGTTATTTTTATTTCAAGTAAATCATTTTTTCGGAATCGGAATTACCGGATTGTGTGCTGATACGATATAAATATGTTCCGCTTGAAACTCTTTTTCCCTCCTTGTCCGTTCCGTCCCACTCCACACTGTATGTATCGGCCAGCAAGTATCCCATGATCAGGATTTTTATTTCTCTTCCAATTAAATCATATATAGCGATTTTGATATGACTGTGTTCTGTAACAATATATGGAATAGTGGTGGTTCGATTGAAGGGGTTGGGGTAATTTGGCTGCAAATTGAATGGTGGAGTTATACCGGCTGATCCATACTCATACGCTCCGATGTCCGGAGCACTGCCTACGTAAGAAAGACAGACACCCTGACCTTGCGTCCATGTTATGCTTTGATCTATAGTGATTTCATTTGTTTCATAATTTACATCGGTAATCCTGGCCCGTTGGGTAGTTCCTTCGAGCTGAATTTCGTCTCCTTCTATGATGTTCCAGCCGTCTATAAAATATCCCGCATCTTCAACTTCAAATTCTGTACCGCTGCTATCAAGACTTGTTATAAC
Source organism: uncultured bacterium (assembly GCA_964474855.1). Taxonomy (GTDB): domain Bacteria; phylum Hydrothermota; class UBA3072; order UBA3072; family UBA3072; genus JAFGHJ01. The sequence continues at coordinate 15,901 of CAYYUB010000018.1, read as the reverse complement.
AGTTAAAGGTGCTCCACTATCAATACACGGACTTTCTGCCTGCAGGCGAAAATCGGGTTGAGTTCCAAATGGGTCCAGCTCACTCCCGTAGCCTTCATAGACGAATAAAGGGTTGCCAGTTTCCCAATTGTTTTCGACTACTTGAGGATCTGTGACCGCATCTGTAGTTATTGTTCCTCCTGCGTTATTATAGAAAATATTGTTTCTTATAACATTACCTGTTGGGTCTCCCTCGCCCCAGTCACAAAAATAGATGCCTCCCGAGAATCCAGAATAGGTCGCTTGATGACCGTTGTTAAAAAATACATTATTGTAAATATGGTTATAATGCGCTGGTGTGTAGTTTTCCATGGAGACGCACTGTATGCCGCCCAATCCATTGTTGTAAAAAGTGTTAAATCGAAAAATATTATTTAAGGACCGTAGGGACATACCTGAAGCTTCGTGGGCAAAGGCGAATCGATTTCCTTCAAAAAGATTTCTTTCTACGGCTAAACCGTGTGTTATTGCACAGCGGTAGCCAAAGCCGTCCGTCGGCGATCTTTCATGATGCAGGTAGTTATTGCGGAATATGGAATATTTACTCCATGCAGCAAGGCAGTGATGTCCCCCATAAAAAAAAATATTGTCCTCAATTAAATTATAGTAACTGCTGTCATTCAATACGAATTCATTGCCTACATCAAAAAGGGCGCCGGAATGAGAGGCGTCGTTGGCATATCCCCATCTCGAAAAACTGCAGTGATGTACCCGGTTATATTGCGAAGAATAATAAACTTTTGATCCGCCCCAAGTTGTTGAATCCCGCGCCTGGTCAAATATACAATGCCCTACGATATTATGATTCGAACTATTTGTGATGTATAAAAAGTGACCCATATAATAAAAATTCAAGCCATTGACAGTAATATAGGATTTGTTATCTATACGAATTCCGTAATCGGCATCTGTAAAGGTTACGGAATTACCATTGTAATTACTGTAGGTGATTCTGGCGGTTTCGGATGTTCCTGAATTTTGCGGTCGAATATAAGTACCGTTATCATACGTACCACCCCTTAGGTAAATCGTGTCACCAGCATTGGCATTTGAATTTGCTGTGGATAGTGCACATGGTGTATTTATATTTGTACTCGCTGTCCAGCTTGTGTCTCCGGTTGGACTGACGTAATGTACCGCAGCTTTTGTTGCTATAGATATCGTGTTTTGCAATACAATTAATAGTATAATCTTATAAAAATATTTCATAATACTTGCTCCTTCTCTTTAGTCGATGCGTTAGTGCGGGGAAACTCACAGACCAACAATTCAAAAAATCTGCGTTCATCTGCGTCCTAATCACCTCAAAAATATCATTTTCTTCGTGCTTGCATCCCTGTTTTCCCATCTTATCTGGTAGAAATACGTACCGCTGGAAACCCTTTTACCGTTTTTGTCTGTTCCATCCCACTGGACCGTATGTTCGCCTGCCTGTTTAACTTCGTTTACCAATGTAGTTATTTCCCTGCCGAGTATATCAAAAACGTGAATAGACAGATGACCTGTAACTGGTAATTGATAACGGATTGTGGTTGTTAGATTAAATGGATTTGGATTATTTTGGAATAATAGATAAGAAATAGGAGTATCTAAATAATGAGTAGTATCATCGCTGTACAACTCATGGATTTTAATGCCTGATAGACAAGTTTTATAAATTCTCACATCATCTATAATTCCATTGAAAGATTTCATTTCTCCGTCATCGGAACCTCTTCCGATTAACAGCTGGTTAAAAAGCCAGGGTCCTGTTACTCCATTAACCCTGTCGATGACAACCTGTTCACCATTAAGATACATTCTTACCACTTTATTTATAGGATCGTATGTCGCTGCGATATGTGAAAACACATTCTCCTGTACTGTAGGAAACTCTACACTCGCAAGTGAGTAACGTATACTGCCGTTTCTTACCCATTTAATTGATAATCTATCATTCACTAAGCCGAAATTAAAATTTGCCCATTCGGAGTCATCATTTATGATCCAATTATCAACGGAAACCGTAAAAGGATTTACCCACGCGGCAAGAGTAAATGCCTGATCCTCTCCGTGAAGGGAACTGTCGCTCCAGGTCGGTACCGTTATACAATCATCCTCTCCGTCAAAAAAATATGCCGTACCTACCTTTACGTCTGTGAGAGTAGCTCCTTCTACAACTCCATGATAACCGTTGCCGCTGGAATCGGCGGCGTCGCCTTCGAATTTATATAATGCTACGATTTCATCCGGAACTTCATCTTGAGTTGTAGCCATAACAGCGTTTGAATATGAGGATTCACCTGATATATCCGAGAACGCACATACACGGAAATGATAATCGGAATATGGCGATAAATTGATAATTGTATATGAGTTTGAATCTGCCAGCACTGATTCGACCCGGTCAAAATTTGTCCCGTCGGTGCTTTGTTCTATTCTAAAGCCCGGTTCATCGTCGGAATTATCATTCCAGGTTAAATGGACCGTGTTATCCGAAACCTGCGCGGATAAATTACTCGGAGCCTCGGGAGAGGTGATGCCATTTAAGTCACAAAAGCGCTGCTGGGCTGGAATAATTCCCGAATATGACAGGTCGGATCCGATAGCTGGCCATGGCGTATCGCCCCAGGGCGCGTTGGTGAAAAAGTCTGGTTTTTCTGTAAGGTAGTAAGAATTCGGAATAGTATGATTCGAAATATCCGATTCCCAAAAAGTATTTTCACTTATATAATCAAAATTCCCATGACGGATTAATGTGCTGACTGTAAGATTCGTATCGCTCCAGTCGTCAGGTTCTTTCAGTATAAACCAGACAGTCCGATTAAGAATCGAATTGTCATGATGCAGGACATTGCCGATGAAGCTCATATATGGATTATTCTTTTCTATAAAAACAGGTCTGCTGGTGTATGAATTTGAATATCCGTCGGGGCAAATCATTTTGTTGCGCAGGAAAATATAATTGGAATTACTTCCCCAGTATCTATCGACTGCTGCTTTGTTCGTAGAATTTCCTTCAAAGAGATTCAAATAGGCGTGATGGCCGTGTGCCGACATATCCGCGTGCATTTCAGTCCATTCACCCTGGTCGTCCATAGATATTCGGCAATAGTTATAAGCATACACGTTGCCGCAAATTCCTAAAGCGGTCATTAGTTTTCCCTGCAGGTAATCAAAAATATTATTTTCAATTAGATTGTCGGTGGTACGATCAACAAGATTCACTCCATAACCTTGCCCACCTGCATAGCCATGACCGTATTCGAAGTAACTGTCTCTTATAACATTTCCCAATCCTCCCCATATCCCTATATGCGACCTCGAACATTTATAACTGCGGACATTTTTTACCCAGCAGTAGACGGCATGATCCATATGTATATTTCCATAGTAAGCGTTACAGTCAACTATAAGCTCAAAATGTAAATCTTCAACACCGGCATATTTTGTTGGATTAACACATCTGGCTACAGAAGGATTCATGTCGAGATTGTAAGTGTAATACAGCGGCTTGTGGAAAGTAAGAGTATTACTCGTTTCGTTTATATCTGTAATGATTAAAAATTGCCCGACCGCTCTCCAACCCCAATGTCCTTCTGCCCAACTATCATTCTCGTTGGGAGGCACAATAGGGCGAGCCATGACAGCCGGATCATTATCCTGTCTTATTTCGATTAGATCACCGACAGAAAATCCGGATACATCATTTACGGTAATCTCATTTGAACCTTTATTACAGTTGCCCAAAACATTAGCAGTAAAGTCTTGGGTGGAAGTACCTATCCAGATATTTGTTCTTTGATACTCATCCGGATCGTTCGGAAGTTTTTCGAATTTAAGGAATGTTTGATCAGACCCGGCACCACGAAGAACAATAGCTTTTCTGATATCTATTCTATCCGTAATAAGGTAGGTCCCCGCGGGAATAAATACCGCGCTGCTTTCGGCGCATGCTGAGATCGCGTCTTTAAGAGCTTCGGTATCGTCAGTAGTTCCATCTCCCGCAGCGCCGTAATCTGTGACATTTACACCTACGGGATATATGGGTATGCCTCCGAGAATTCCCGGTTGCCATTCAATTCTTCGGTCCAAAGAAACAATATCCTGTGATATTCCTTTCGCGGAGATAAAGAGCAGTAATATTGTAAAAAAGTATTTTAAACGCATATTTTTATACTCCTTTAGTCATTTTCATTAAAAAATTTCATAAATCTCATTTTAACAATATCATCTTCTTCGCACCGACAAAACCATTCTCCCCTTTCGGTCGGCTAGGTAATGTTTATCCCGATATCGGTTCGTTGAGCGAGTAGATATACCAAAAAAAAATAATAATTTTGAAAGAATTATTAAAGATTTTCATGATAATCTTCCTGAATTATGTTTTTATTTATTAATTTTAATATAAAAGAAAAAAATAGTTATGTCAAGGTAGATAAAGTTAGGTGATAGGTTTTGGGTATTAGGTTTTAGTAAAGAACAAGGCTTTACCTTCTTTGCGTACTCTGTGTCTTTGCGGTAAAAAACTCCTTGACTTTTATTTGGTTTTCAATATAAATGAAAATACTATGAAAGTATTGATTATTGGCGGAGGCGGAAGAGAGCATACTCTGGGATGGATGCTGTCAAAAAATGATAAAGTATCTAAACTATATTTCGCGCCCGGCAACGGAGGCACATCTGTTTTAGGAGAAAACATCGATTATTCCGGCATTAAAGATATAGTGGATTTTTCTAAAAGAGAACAGGTTGACTTTACCGTTGTTGGTCCGGAGCAGCCATTGGTTGAAGGTATAGTAGATTCGTTTAAAGAAGCAGGATTGAATATCTTTGGACCTGCAAAAGACGCGGCCCGGCTTGAAGGGAGCAAGGCGTTTTCGAAAGAGGTTATGGCTTCGGCGAATATTCCTACCGCTTCTTTTGAAATATTCGATGATTTTAACGCCGCAAGAAGATACGTTGAAAAAGGTGGGGAGCTTTCAGTTGTAAAAGCGAGCGGACTTGCTGCGGGTAAAGGTGTTATTGTATGCCATAGTAAAAGAGAAGCTCTAAAAAGCCTTGAATCTTTGATGGAAAAGGAAAGGTTCGGAGAAGCTGGGAAAACAGTTGTAATCGAGGAACTTTTGGTTGGTGAGGAGGTTTCTGTGTTAGCTCTTATTTCAGGGGATAGAATACTTCCTTTTCTTCCTTCACAGGACCATAAAAGAGCATATGATAATGATGAAGGACCTAACACCGGTGGTATGGGTGCGTATGCTCCTACGTCTTTCCTGCGTGAAGCTGAAATGCCGGAGATTAAAGAAAAGGTATTCAAGCCGACAATAAAAGAATTGGGGAAAAGAAGAATTGAATACAGCGGTGTTCTTTACGGTGGAATAATAATGACAAAAGACGGCCCAAAAGTTCTTGAGTTTAATGTAAGATTCGGAGATCCGGAAACACAGGTTATTCTTCCTCTTTTAGAAGATGATTTGTTGGATGTTTTGATGAAAGCTAACGATTATAATTTGCCGGACAACTTGAATTGCAGTCGAAATTCCGCTCTTGCAGTTGTTATGGCTTCAAAAGGTTATCCTGGAAGTTATGAGAAGGGTTTTGAGATTAAGATACCGGAATCCGATTGTACTGTTTTTCACGCGGGAACGAAAGCCGAAGAGGGACGTTTTTATACAAGCGGCGGAAGAGTATTGGCCTGTGTGGGTATTTCACATGATTTAATAAGCGTGAAAGAAAAAACTTATCGTTGTGTCGAAAAAATCGAGTGTGCGAATTTATTCTATCGAAAAGATATAGGAGATAAGGGAATCAAATACCTGTCGCGGTAAAATCGCTAAACGGAGGTTAGTTATTCGTAAGGCAACGCAATTCCTTTCTAACAGATTGTCGTTCAGAGGTATCATTCTAAAAAACCGCAGTCAGTTTCCCCGGCGAGGAAATTGCTGCTTGTCTCTCGACCTCGCTCTTTTTGACTTCGTCAAAAATCCGTGCCCGCTCGGTCTCCGAGGCATTTTTCATGAACGATACCCCTTCACTTTTATACTTTTGCCCTATGGGGAAAAACAAACATGCCAGGGTGAAAATCGGTGGTTGTTATTTGATGAAAAGAAGAGAGAGGCTTATTTTGGCTAATTTGTTTGAGAGAGGAAAAGGTAATCCTCCTTTATCATACCGCGTTAGACCAAAGACGTTAAATGATTTCATAGGACAGGATGAGATAGTAGGTTTGGGATCTGTTCTTAGGAACCTTATAGAATCCGAAAATCTTCCTTCTTTAATTTTCTGGGGGCCTCCGGGTTCAGGAAAAACTACTTTAGCCCATGTAATCTCTAACCATACAAATTCGAATTTTGAGCGTCTTAGCGCTACCGAGAGTGGGGTAAAAGATGTAAGAGAAGTTATACAAAAGGCAAAATACCTTTTGCAGAATAAGGATAAGAAAACCATACTATTCATTGATGAGATTCACCGCTTTAATAAAGCACAGCAGGATGTTCTGCTTCCGTGGGTTGAAGACGGGACGGTTATTTTGATTGGAGCTACCACCGAAAATCCTTCTTTTGAGGTTGTTTCTCCGTTACTTTCAAGAGTGAGAACTTATATTCTGAAACCTTTTGTCCCGGAAGATATAAAAAAAATAATCGATAGAGCTTCGAAGGTCGACGAAGAACTCAAGAAAATAAAGTTCGAAATAGATGAAGACGCGATGGATTATCTCGGGGCCGTTTCTTCCGGAGACGCGAGAGTCGCGCTGGATGTTTTTGAAGCTAGTGTGAAAGTTTCTGCCCAAGAAAAATGTAAAATTGATAAGGAAATGATTGCCAATATTCTTCAGCGGCAGGTTATGTATGACAAATCCGGCGAGGAACATTATAATCTTATCTCTGCTTTTATAAAGTCGATTCGCGGAAGCGATCCGGATGCTGCCCTTTACTGGATGGTTCGGATGTTAAAGGGTGGGGAAGACCCCCTTTTTATTGTCAGGAGAATGGTCGTTCTGGCTTCGGAAGATATAGGTAACGCTGACCCTCGCGCGTTAGAGATGGCAGTGGCGGCAATGGAGGCTGTTAAGTTTGTAGGAATGCCCGAAGCGGGAATAATTCTTTCTCACGCTGTAACTTATCTTGCGTCGGCTCCTAAGAGCAATGCTTCGTATATTGCTTATAATAAAGCACGTAAGTTTTTAAGGGATCATCCAAATGAGAGTGTTCCTTTACACCTAAGAAATGCTACGACCGAGCTTATGAAAGAAGCAGGTTATGGGGAAGGATATAAGTACCCGCATGATTATCCGGATCATCATGTATCTGAATCTTATTTTCCCGAAGGGGTGAAGAAGAAAATCTTTTACGAACCTACCGATTTAGGTTCCGAAAAAGAAATAAAGAAAAGAATGAAGAAACCGAGAGAACGATGAAAAAATTTATAGTTTATATTTTTCTTGCCGGTTTGACTCTAAGAATACTCGCAATTTTTATTGTAGGTAATTATCATGAACCAGCGGATTTTGAGTATGGTCAAATTGCCCGAAACATAGTAAATGGTAATGGTTTTAGTCGCCCAGCATTTTCTGAGGATAATGTTTCTTTGACTTCATCTCATGCACCAATTTACCCGTATTTTCTGGCTTTTTTCTATCAATTTGGTAGAAAACCATCCGTATTAATATTTATTCAAATAATTCAAGCGGTAATTTCTGCGTTCACAATCATAATAATTTTTGGGATTTCAGAGATAATTTTCAACCGAAAAGTAGCAAATCTTTCTGCCATCGGTGTCGCTTTGTATCCGGTTTTCATCTACTATTCAACAAAATTTGTTCCGACAACATTCTTTATTTTTCTACTTTCTCTTTCGATTTTTTTGATTATGAAAAACAAAAAAACTGGATTATTATTTCTTTCAGGTATAATTTTAGGTCTTACGATATTATGTGCCCCTGTTGCATTTATGGTTATTCCTGCTGTTATTATATGGTGGATTGCGATAAAAAAATATGATATTAAAAAACTTTTTGTTATTATTTCTTTTGCGGTTTTAATTCTAATTCCGTGGACAGCGAGAAACTACTTTGTTCATCGCCATTTTGTTCCTGTCACAACACAATTCGGCCTTAGTTTCTGGTTGGGTAATAACTCTAATGCGACAGGAACAGATTATTTAAAGGTAAATCCGGAATCAAGCGATGATTACATATTTATGCTCCAGACGCTTCCTGAAAATATACAGGACAGCCTTTCGAAGATCGATGAAATTGATCGTTCAGGATACTATTTGAAAGAAGGAATTAATTTTATTAGAGATGAGCCTTTAAAATCTTTAAAACTTATTATGAAGAAATTTTATTACTATTGGTGGTTTGCACCTGCGAGCATGTACGCTACAAAGGATATCGAAAAATATGGATTTCTTCTAAAAATTGTGTATCTTTCTATTCTTTTCACAGGAATTATCGGGTTTGTTCTTTCAAGAAAATTCATAGAGGATACTTCTCTACTAATTATGATAATGTTTTTTATTTCTTCTCTTTATATAGTTGCCCATGTTGGTCTTATCAGGTATAGGGCAATTATTGAACCTTATCTCATAATCTTTGCTTCCTTTTGTTTTTATCAATTAACTTTTTGTTTTTCGAAAAAAAATTTAAAAGAATAGCCACTAAGTCACCAAGGTACAAAGAACAGAATGTTTTTCATAACTTTTAATTTCGGTGTGATTTGTTGTTCCTTTTCTTGGTTGGCTTGTTGGTTCGTTGGGTGGTTAAATCGGAAAATAAAAAAATTGAGTTTGGTGGGGTTTAGTGTTTTTAGTGTATTTCGTGGTTAAATAAATTGTTTTTTCTCTGTGTTCTCTGTGTGTTTTTTTGTTTCTCTGTGTACTCTGTGGTAAAATCAGTTTCTTTCTTTGTGTCTTAGTGCCTTTGTGGCGAAATTTTATTTCAGTTTTTCTAATTCTTTCTTTAATTCTTCCAATTCTTCGGAAACGCGCAGGATTTTTTCCATCAAAGCTTCTTTTAGTTGTTCTTTCTGTTCTATAAATTTTTTAGGGGTAATTTTTTCGATTTTGAAATCCGAGGAACTTCTGGATTCAGCGGTTTTTATTTCTGCCAACTTAACGGGAATTTCCATTTTGTTTTCTCCTCTTATGATTTTAAGCGTGATAGTATTCCCCGGTTCCTCAATTAAAACCATTTCTTTAAGACTTTCCAGATGGCGTATATTGTTACCATTTAGTGCTATAATTATATCGCCTTTATTAATTCCTGCAGCTTTAGCAGGTGACTTATTTATAACTTCGCTTACAACCACTCCCATATTTAAGGGGGCATTATTTTCAATTACAACACCAAGCCAGGCTCTTTTCACAACGCCAATTCTTTTTATTTGTTCTACAGAGTTTAAGATATAGTTGATTTTGATCACTTCTGCAAAATTGTTGGCATTCCTGAAAATATTTTCGGGAAATATAGGACGATTAACTCTACCTCCTACAATTCCTAAAAGTTTTCCTTTGAAGTCAAATACTCCGGCTCCATTATTGCCTGGAGATAGAGGAACGGAAAGGTTGAAAGATATACCTTCCGGACTCTGAAGAAATCCCATTCCAATCATTCCCATGCAACCGAATGAATTCCCGTAAATATAACAAATTTGCCCTTTTTTTATTTCCTTACCAGCGGACGGGATTCGAAAATCTTTCTCTGCTCTGATTAGATGAATCCCTGTAGATGGATCACGTCCGATTACTTCTCCGGTGGAAATTTTTTCGAATTTATCTTCTATATATACTGTTTGACCGATCCCAATAAAACCCACAGTTACAATATGGTTTTTTCCCACAATGGTACCCGTCATGATCAAATTACCGGTTTTTGTACATAAGGTTACTACATAGGGGGAAATATCTTTTTCGAGACTTACTATCTCTTGCTCTACTTTTGAAAGATAAGTAGCGAGAAAAATCAATATAAGATTCATAATAATGTTTTAAAATAAGACTTAGAAGCTACCTCCGGAATAACTTGTCAATACAAAATTGCCTTCTCTTTCATAGTAAACTTCCGAATATGGAGTCTTTTCTTCTTTGACAATGTAGTATTCTTTTGGGGTTTCCTGTGCGATGATATTTTCTTGTGTTCGAAGTAAAGGTGATAAGAGTGTACCCAATATTATTAAAAGAGAGGCGCTAACAGCAAGCCGGCGCAGGCGATAAACTTTTCTTCTTGGAAATAGAACAATTCTCTTAAGCACTTTCTCGGAAGGTTTAGGTATTTCTATGCTGCGAACACTGTAACTGATATTCTGGTAACTGGTCAGAATATTATTACAATTTTTGCATTCTGCTACGTGTTCTTCGACGCGTATTATGTCAACTCTTTCCAGTTCGGCATCGATATAAGCTGATATTAACTCTTTAATAGTCCCACAACTCATTTGTTTCCCTCCAAAAAGTTTTTCAATTCTTCCCTTGCTCTACTAAGTCTTGACTTTACGGTGCCTTTTTCTATTTCGAGAATATCCGCTATCTCTTTATAATCCAATTGATTTATTTCTCTTAAAATTATTACCTCTTTTAGTTTTGGTGATAAATTCTTTATTCCTTTTTCAATGTCAAGTTTTAATTCTATATCTTTGTTCTTTGTTTTTAATTTATCAAATAAATCCAGGCTCAATTTATTTTTTCTTTTTCTCCAATGATCGTATACCGTATTTCTTGCTATTGTTATCAGGTAACTTTTCCAGTTCCTGATGTCTTTGTCCGCGGCTTTCATTACTTTTATAAACGTATCCTGTAGTAAATCTTCCGCTTCCGCTCGGTTCTGGACCATCCCGTATATATATTTAAAAATATAATCATGATAGTCCAAAAATATCTGCTCTATATTCATAGGTAAAGACGCAAAAACTCCTCTATATGTTCCATTTTTCTATTTCTTATAGATGACTTTGTTTCTTAGAATTAAATTACAAAACATTCTTAAGAAGTTCAGAATACTTTCTGCTTAAGTTTTCCCAGGAGTAGTCCGAATAGTTGGAAACGGGTTTGAAAACATAGGGTTCCTCGATAATCTGCCGAATGGAAATAGCAAGGGATTCAGGTTTCGGATCGCAATTTTTCCCGGAGGAACCTATCAAGTTTTTTATTTCCTTGTTCTTAGTTATCGCAATAATTGGTAGTCCGGTACGCAGATATTGATAGAGTTTTCCCGGGACAAGCCAACTATTTTCATCTCCACTTCCTCCTATCAAAATTAATGAGTCCGACATTATTAGTTCAGCCAGAGCTTCTTTTTGAGGTAGGTATCCTGTAGAAATAAAATTTTCGAGTCCAATATTTTTTGCCTTTTCTTTTAATTTTTCTATCATAGATGGGCCTATATATTTTAAAACAATCTTTTCCCGAAGTTCAGGTTTTAAGGAGAATAGTTTTTTTAACCCTTCAAAAATCAGGTTTGGTTTAAATGTATCATTGAACGATCCCATATATGTGAGTGTAAATTTGTTAGTTTTTTTTCTTTTATGAGTTTTGAGAAAAGATGGTTCATCGAAACCGTTCCTTATTAAGTGAATTTTATTTTTGTTTTCAGGATATTGCTCGCTCAGGTAGTCGCCTGTTTTTTTTGTAACAGTAACGACTGCAGAAGCCTTATCAATGAGTTGCTTTTCGATTTTTTTCGCGAGTTGTTCTTCGGCTTTAAAGAAGTATTTCCCTAGATAACTTTCTGTCCACTGGTCCCTGTAATCAATAATACAGGGCGTATTTTTGACTAGGAATAATGTTAGTATGGGGGAGAAAGGAGGGCAGGAGATAACTATTATATCGGCACTTTTTATTTTTCTCCATAAAAAGGGCAGCCAATAGATTTTGTTATCCGGAAAAGAGAAATAATCGCGTTTCCCTGCTCCGGGAGTAGAAATTTTGCCGGGTAAGATGTGCAGAGGGTCAGGACAGAAAGATCTAATAATATTTAAATCATCTGTTTTAAACGAAGTATTATCCTTAGGGTAACTATAAGGAGGGTAGGGGGTATAAATATCAACATCCCATCCAAATTTCTTTAAAATCTTCGGGATATGGTATACTCTCTGTACTCCTCCCATACCCATGGGAGGAAAATAATATGTAATCCAGCAGACCTTTCGTTTTACTGTTATGTCTCCAGCTTCCCTTATTTTGTATCTTTTTCTATAAAGTCCTCTGGAGATACTTTGGCTTTACCGCTCTTACCCTGCATCAAATTCAAAAAAGGTTTAAAAAGGTCTATAGGTATAGGGAATACAGTGGTGGAGTTGTTTTCTGCTGCAATTTCGTTTAAAGTCTGCAGATATCGAAGTTGAATAGTAACAGGAGACTGTTCCATAAGTTTTGCGGCAGCAACCAATTTTTCTGCGGCCTGATATTCACCCATTGCGTTGATTATCTTTGCTCTCCTGTCTCTTTCGGATTCAGCCTGGCGTGCCATTGCTCTTTGCATATCCTGTGGCAGGTCGACGTGTTTTATCTCTACAGTCGTTACCTTTATACCCCAGGGATCTGTTTGCTTATCAATAATACCCTGAAGTTCCGCATTGAGTTTTTCCCTCTCGGATAAGAGCGCGTCTAATTCCGCGCTCCCGACCACACTCCGAAGCGTAGTCTGGGAAATCTGAGAAGTGGCAAACTTATAGTTTTCAATTTCAATTATTGCTTTTTCAGGCTCCATGACTCTGAAGTAAACCACGGCATTAACTTTTACGGAAACGTTATCTCTCGTTATCACATCCTGAGTAGGAACGTCATGGGTTACAACTCGCAGGCTAACCCTGACAACTTTCTCGATAAACGGAATAATAAGAACAAAACCGGGTCCTCTAACTCCGACATACCTTCCCAGACGAAAAATAACCGCTCTTTCATATTCCTGAAGTATGTTTACCGCGTTAGCTGCAAGTATTAAAATAATAACTCCGACTACAATTAATACACTACCCAATTTATACCTCCTTTTTTTTGACTTTTACCTTTAAGCCGTTAACTTCCAGGACTTCTACCTCGGTGTCTTTTTCTACTTTTTGCTCGGATATCGCATTCCAGTATTCACCTCTTATAAATACTTTTCCGTCAGTTGAGCTTATGTCGCTAACAGCTTTTCCAATTGCCCCTATTAGTCCTTCTTTGCCGGTTGTGGGTTTTTTTCGCATTGCTCTTAGGGTAGCACCTAAAGCGAATATGAAGAACGCGGCAGTTGTTCCGACAGCGGCAAAAATTATTGGTTTTGAAATTTTAAGAAAATCGGCACTCGTATTTATTAGCATCATTGAACCTATCGACATTGATACAATACCTCCTATGGTTAAAGGTCCGTATGTGGGAGTTAAGACCTCCATAACGAACATGGCTATACCGAGTATGATTAAGGCAACACCTGCATAATTTATCGGAAGGGTTTGAAAAGAATAAAAAGCAAGGATGATACAAAGTGCACCCATAAGGCCGGGAATTATTGCTCCCGGGCTTCTTATTTCGAATATCAAACCGTATAGACCAACAATGAATAAAATATAGGCTATATTCGGATTCGCAATCAATTTCAAAAGTTCTTCTCGTAAGCTCATTGGCATATTTTCTTTCTCTGCGTTTTTTGTATCCAGTTTTTTTGAACCACCAGGTAAACTTACTTCCATACCGTGAATCTTTTCCAATAGCTCATCTACGGAAGAGACAATAAGGTCAATAATATTAAGCTCCAAAGCCTCTTCTGCTGTTGCGGAAACGGATTTTCTGACCGCTTTTTCCGCCCATTCTATATTTCTGTTTTTCTTTTTCGCTATACTACGCAAGTAGGCTGCTGCATCTTCGGTTACTTTTTCCATCATTGTGTCATCCGGCTTTTTCTCTTCGCCGCCTCCAATGCCTTTTGGGGAAATGGCTACAGGATGTGCTGCTCCTAAGTTTGTTCCCGGTGTCATTGCTGCAATATGAGCCGCGTAAGTCAAAAAAACCCCGGCTGAGGCATCTCTTGCTCCTGATGGGTGCACATAAACAACTATTGGGACGGTGGAGTTTAATTCGTCTTTAACTATTTCTCGCATGGCGCCGTCAAGTCCGCCGGGAGTGTCGAGCAACAGAATTAACGCTTCTGCGTCTTTTGCTTCGGCTTTTTTAATAACTCTATGTACATAATTTGCCGTAATCGGACCAATAATCCCTTCAACTTCACCTATAATAACAGTACTTCCAAAAAGCCATAAGATTAAATACATGAATCTATAATACTAAAAACAAATAGGGAAGTCAACCCTGTTTCGTTGGAGGTCTTTTGACCGTAAAACACACGAAATATTTTTGTTGTTTTACTAAAACCTAATACCCAAGATCTAAAACCTATATTCTAAATATTACCTGGTATCCGGTATCTGATATCCATAGTAGCGCACTTGACATCCAACAATAATTTCCTAATATAAATCCGTATGACTGGCAAACAGTGGGATATATTAACCAATGTTATAAACGGAGAAAAAGTAGAACCCCTACCTGTTGGTTTTATCATAGATAGTCCCTGGCTGCCTAACTGGTACGGAATTTCTATCCTTGACTACTATTCGAACGACAACCTCTGGTTTGATGCGAATATGAAAGCTATAAAAGAATTTCCTGAGACGATTTTCTTGCCGGGTTTCTGGGCGGAATATGGTATGTGCACCGAACCATCCGCTTTTGGAGCAAAATGTACTTTTTCAACAAATGCATTTCCCAATGCCGAAAAGATTATTCGCTCTACGGAAGAAATTGGAGATTTGGAAATTCCTGATCCTTTGAAGGACGGACTTCTTCCGTTTATGCTGAACCGTCTAAAACTGGCTCAACCTAAAATTGAAAATGCGGGTCATAAAATAAAATTTTCCGTTTCCAGAGGCCCCTTGAACATAGCAGGATTTTTAATGGGGATGACGGAATTTCTCATCTCGATAAAAACAGAGCCGGAAAAAGCTCACGCCTTATTAAAGAAAATTACAGGGTTTTTAATAAAATGGCACCAGATTCAAAAAGATACTTTTCCTTCAATTGACGGAATTTTTATTCTTGATGACATTATTGGTTTTATAGGGGAAGAAGATTTTAAGACTTTCGGTTTACCTTATTTTAAAGAACTTTACAGGACCGATATGGCAGTAAAATTTCTTCATAATGATGCTTCATGTAAGGTATCGCTAAAGTATCTGCCTGAAATGGGAGTTAATTTTTTTAACATGGGCTTTGACACGGATATGAATGAACTAAGAGAAAAAACAAACTACAAAGTTACCATGCTTGGAAATATTCCGCCCAGGGATGTTCTTGCAAAAGGCAATCCGGATGATGTAAAAGAATCAGTGACTAAATTAATGGACTCTCTTGAAGATACATCAAGAATAATTCTTTCCTGCGGCGGCGGAATGCCGCCAAACGTATCATCAGAAAACATTAATTCATTTATTAAAACGGTTAAAACTTACTAAAAGCAAACAAAATTATAAATTTTTGTTGGTGCGTTAGTGCGTGGTGCGTTGGTGTGTAAAAAACAGACCAACGGACTAACCGACCCACAGGCCAACAATTTAAAATCTCTGCGTCCTCTGTGTCTCTGCGGTGAAATTAATTTTTGAACTTTGATTTGTAATTTTCCATTTTGATATTTGATTTTTATATTTTTGCGGCTTTGCCGGGCTAGGTCTGCTAACATATTCAAATTTTATAATTTTATATCTATTTAGGGAGAGGAATAAATGAGCTCTTTTTCAATGGTTGTTGACAAAATAGAAAAAAATAATAGTTTTGTCTTGATAGGTAGAAATTTTATTTGGTATAAAAGCAGAGGAGGAATTTTGTCTGTTCTGGAAGATCTAAAGGAAAGCGTAAT
>CAYYUB010000017.1:0-22608 GCA_964474855.1 uncultured bacterium | reverse complement strand
GAACCGGATTATTTTCTAAAAATTTCGGGTAATAGACCATATGGTATTGCTTTTGATAATAATGGATTAATGTATATGATAACCGCGCCCGAAACGGGTAATGGAACACTATCGAAAGTTACACCGGACGGAAAAATTACTGCTATAGCCGTACTTGAAGGAAGTTTTATGGGACCCGGAATTTATATTGACAATAACAACGGCATATTTATAGCGGTAGGAGATAAACTATTGAAAGTCTCTCCGGACGGTAATACCAAAATAATCGCAGATGGATTTTCATTATGTTTCGATGTGAAGGTGGATAACAATGGAAATATTTATGCGGCAGATGATTTAAAAGGTATAATTTATAAAATCACTCCTTCAGGCAAGAAAGATATTTTTTTCAAAAGCGATACCACCGGTCCATTTGTTCTTACGAGTATAGTCATTGACAGCAATAATGAGAATTTGTACGCAAGAGAAGGAAACAGAATAATCAAACTCAAAATAAACTCGGATAGTACTTCTGAAAAACCCGAGGTAATTATCGATAATACCAAAATGTTTTATCTGTGCAGAGACAAAAATAACAATATATATGCAAGCACGATCGATAATGCAATAAAAATCGATACCAGTCGTACAATTAAATATCTTTCTCAAAAACCACTAAAGACTTCAATCGGTGTAGCTGTTGGAGGTAAAGGATTTGACGAGAAAAGTCTATATGTTACTGTTGAGGACGGAATAATAAAATTGCCTATTCTAAAATAAGTATTATTTTGTTGTTTCCAAACTTGACAGCTTAAGTAAAATGACTATAATAGTTATCATAAATTCAATAATTAGTATTCAGAGGGATAATCTAAATTTAAAAAAGGAATGTGATATACGAGAAAAATGATTAGAGGGAGGTTTTAATGAATAAAAACATTCTTATATTCTCTATTGTTGTTATAACTTCTGGTTGGATAGGATTGGTTCTTGATGTGTTATTACAAAATGACTTTACTCAGGGAATAGGACTTTTACTTTTTATACTATCTCCTTTATCAATGTCGGTTTTACTTACATTAATAGAAAAGAAGAAACTAAAATCAATTGGTTTGAAGTTAAATTTTAGAAACAATATTAAATGGTATATACTATGTCTATTCTTTGATTTTTTTGTTCTTGGTTTTATCTATTGTTTGGGTTTAGTATTCAATGGAATTGAAGCTTCTAAAACTTCAAATATCTTCTCGGTGATTTTATTAACTGCAATTTATGCAATTCCAACCACATTCCTTAAAAATATTTTTGAAGAGTTTGGTTGGCGTGGATATCTTGCTCCGAGACTACTTGAAGATAATAACAAAGCACAAAATCATCTTTTTATATCAATAATATGGGCAACTTGGCACTTACCCTATTGGCTGTTCTTCTTAAATAGAGAATTCTTATTATCAAATACACCATATGGAATTACTTTAACCATAATAATTAGCTACATAGCTTTATTCTTTTTAGCAGTTATATATGATAATATTCGACTTATTACGAATAGTATATGGCCCGGAGTAATAATTCACACTATGTTCAATGTATTAGCAATGTCATATTATCAAAACCTTCAATATAAGGCGTCAAGTGGATGGTTGTTTGCTCCGACATATGGAGTTATTTATTTAATAATAATTCTCTTTGTAAGCGCCCTTTTTCTAAGAAAGGGATATAAAACATAATAAAAAATGAAGTGGTGTGGGCTTAGTGGTCAATAATTAGGGGTTGAGATTTAGAAAAAAAAATTTCTCTGTGGTCTCTGCGTCTCTGTGTGAGATTAATTTTGGGGTTGTGTGGTTGGGTTTTAAAAGCAATAATAT
The DNA here is from genome assembly GCA_964474855.1 of uncultured bacterium. Classification (GTDB taxonomy): domain Bacteria; phylum Hydrothermota; class UBA3072; order UBA3072; family UBA3072; genus JAFGHJ01. Next base: position 20,761 of record CAYYUB010000017.1, on the reverse strand, counting down.
AATAATATAAAGTTTTTCTCTGTGGGTTTTTTGTTTCTCTGTGTCCTCTGTGGTTATTACCGTAGATTCTTCGAATCTAAGTTGAGTCGTCAAATAATTGAGTGGTTGAGTAGGGAAAAACAAAAAAGCTATTCGTGTTATTTGTGCAATTTGTTGTTTATAATTCTTGGGGAGGTGAGTTTTAATAAACAATAATAATTTTGTTGTTTTTCTTTGTGCCTTAGTGCCTTCGTGGCTAATCTTCTTTACCGGAAATCAATTTCGAAAATTCCTCCTCCCCTACAATTTTAACACCCAACTCTTTTGCCTTCTTAAATTTTGAACCCGGATTCTCACCGGAAACAACATAATCAGTATTCTTAGATACCGAATTTACTGCCCTTCCTCCTAATTTTTCAACTAAATCCTGTGCAACTCTGCGGCTATACTTCTCCAACTCCCCGGTAAAAACAAAACTCTTACCGCTTAAAGGAAGATTCTCTTCTTTATTGGTCTCGCCCTCCATCGTAACACCTGCTTTTTTGAGCTTTTCTATAACGGAAAGGTTCTTTTTGTTACGGAAAAAAGAAACAACCGAAGTTGCTGTATTCTCACCTATTCCTTTTATTTCCAATAATTCTTCTAATGTCGCATCCCTTAACTTATTTATTAAAGGAAATGCACTTGCAAGCAATTTAGCATTATAAGTACCGACAAAAGGTATACCCAGAGAAAATATTAAACGGTCAAATAATCTTTTTTTGCTGTTTTCAATACCAATTAGAAGGTTTTCCGCAGATTTTTTTCCCATACGTTCAAGTTCCTCAACATCAACTTGTTTTAAATAATAAAGATCAGCATAATTAGAAAGCAAATGTTTTTCCACTAATTGATCAACAAGAACTTCACCCAGTCCATCTATATTCATACCATCCCTGCATCCATAATGCAGTATACGCTTCTTTACCTGAGAAGGACACTGAATATTGATACACCTATAATAAACTTCACCTTCGGGACGTATAAGCTTTTCCCGGCAAACCGGACATTTCTCCGGAAATTTAAATTTTTTCACGTTTCCACGCCTCGCATCTTTATCTACTCCTACAACATGAGGAATTATATCTCCGCCTTTCTCAATAAATACTTCATCTCCCACCCTAATATCTTTTCTTTCGATCTCATCCTTATTAAAAAGAGATGAACGTGATACCGTGGTACCAGCCACAAAAACAGGCTCAAGCATAGCAACCGGTGTAGCAACACCGGTTCTTCCAATAGATACTTTTATTTCTTTCAAGCGGGTAACTTTTCTCTCGGCGGGAAATTTAAAAGCTACAGCCCACCTGGGAGACTTTGATGTTGAACCCAGCATATCTCTAACTCGAAGATCGTTGATTTTAAAAACAAGACCATCTGTTTGATACGGAAGATTAAATCTTTTAACATTCCATTCTTTTATCAAATCCTTTGAAAATTCAATACTATTTCTGACTTCACGAAGGGGACTAACCTTAAATCCGATTTTACCCAAAAGATCAAGTGCTCGCTTATGCGTCTTGACTTCTTCCGGCAAGTTTCCGTAAGAGTGAATATAAATATCAAGATTCCTTTCCGCTACAACTTTAGCATCTAGACTTTTTAGCGTACCCGCGGTGGCATTCCTGGGATTCGCGAATAGCTGTTTTTCTTTTTCCTCTTTTTCTTTATTTAACTTCAAGAAAGAAGCATCAGGCATAAAAACTTCGCCTCTAACCTCAAGCCGGGTATACTTATCTCCGTTATTCAACAATTTAAGCGGTACACTTTTTATGGTTTTTAAATTCTGGGTTATATCATCACCCATAACTCCATCTCCCCGGGTAGAACCTCGAATAAATTTACCATACTCGTACTCGAGCGAAACAGCCACACCATCGATCTTCTGTTCTATAACCCATTCAAGTGTACCAATTTTGCTCTCAAGGTGTCTGAACACTCTTTTCTCGAATTCTTCAAGTTCTTTCTCATCGTATGTATTATCAAGAGACAACATCGGTGGTTCGTGACTAACATGAGAAAAACTCTCTAAGGGCTTTCCTCCTACCCGTTCCGTTGGAGAATAAGGATCTTTCATTTCAGGATATTTACTTTCAAGATCCTTCAATTTTTTAAACAATGAATCGAATTTGAAATCGGAAATTTCAGGTTGATTTAAGACATAATACTTGTAATTGTGATAACGTATCTTTGCTCGAAGCTGCTCTATTTCTTTTTTTATCTTATTGAGGGCGTTCATTTAATTTGATATTATCGGAAAATAAAATATCAAAATTTAAAAAGCAAAATAATAAATTGGGATTCAGGATTTAGTAAAAAAACAAAAAGAAAATCTTTGTGCTCTTTGTGCACTTTGTGGTTCAATAATTTTTTTGGGAGTTGGGATGGGATTCCGGATTCCGACTCCTGGCTTCTGAATTCTTTTTTATAATTTTCCATTTTAATATTTAATTTTTACATTTTGGAGGCTCTACAGCGCCAAGCGATGCTTCTCTTAAAAAAGCTATTCCCTACTTACTATTCCCTATTCACGTAGAAAATCAATCCATTTGTTTTCTTAAAAACGTCGGAACATCAAGATCTTCGATTGATTTTCTATCTCTTATAAATGCGGGACTATCAAAAATTTCAAGATTTTCCTTCAATTTATTCAGTTCACTGAGCCCGTCAAAATCTCTTGCAGTTGAGATTCCTCTGAAATCGATCTTATCAATCTCGTCTTTTTCCGGTTCTCCTATACCTGTAGCAATCAATGTTATTTCCGCCTCGGTGCGGTTTTCTTCAAAAACCACTCCCATAAATATATCGCTATCTTCATCATCCGCTCCCACAGCTTCCCTTATAACCTCCATAGCTTCTTTCATTTCTTTTAGAGTAAAATCTTCCTTATCGACTGTAAAATTAACAAGAGCTGCCTTCGACTGCGATATATCCGTATCCTCAAGTAGAGGCGAATTGATAGCTCCCTGAGCAGCCTCTAAAGCCTTGTTCTCACCAGATGCTCTTCCCATTCCCATCAGAGCTTTACCTCTTTTGGACATTATAGTTTTGACGTCCGCAAAATCCAAACTCCAATAAGCGTCTTTAAGCAATAGTCCACTGATACTTTTAACTGCTTTCATCAAAACATCCATCGACACTTCACTCAAAGCTTTCGCAAGAGACATATTTCCCATGCTCATTAATCTATCATTAGGAACTACAAGCAACGTGTCAACAACCGGAGAAATAGCTTGTATGCCTTTTTTAGATTTTTTAATCCTACTCGATTCATAATAGAAGGGCGTTGTAACTACGCCAACAGTCAAAACACCTTTTTCCTTCGCAAGAGAAGCAATAACAGGAGCTGCCCCTGTACCTGTTCCCCCTCCCATTCCTGCGGTAATAAATAACATATCAATATCTTCGGTCAACACCTGCAAATCATCAATACTTTCCTCTGCCGCCTGTCTTCCTAGTTCGGGGTCTCCGCCTGTACCTCTACCCTTGGTTAATTCCTTGCCAATCTGAATCTTATCGTTGGTGGGTACCAAATTTATGTCCTGAACATCTGTATTAACCGCCCAGAAATCAACACCGGACATGCCTCCTTCTATCATAGTAGTTACAGCATTTCCGCCGCAACCACCCACTCCAACAACTCTAATCTTAGCTGGACTATTAGTCTTACCTTTAGATTTAAACATTGAGCCTCCTTTTTAAAAAAACTCTTCAAACCACTGATTCATTCTTTTTAAAACGGAATCAAACATACTCTTTCCCTGGATTCTTCTTAAATTCTCTCCTGAATTCTCTGCTCCATATTTTATAAGCCCGACCGATGTAGCAAAAGACGGATCAGAAACCGCATCGCGTAAGCCCACTATCTCTTCAGAAGGTACACCTACTCTGACCGGCAAACCAAATATGTCCTCAGAAAGTTCGGTAATACCTTCCAGCTTAGCGGTTCCACCGGTTAAAACAATTCCCGCAGAGAGCATTTCATACAACGGATCCCCGCTAAGCGTTCTGTGAGCCAATGTCATTATTTCTTCCATTCGTGGTTTTACAATTTGCTGTAACAAATCAAGTGTTACCTGCTTATCTCTTACACCTGACATTCCCTTTACAGAAATCATTTCTTTTCTTTTCTCTTCCAAAAGCTCCTTAACCGTTCCGTATTCGATTTTCACTCTTTCCGCTTCCGTATAAGAACATCTCAAGCCCACTCCAATATCGTTCGTAACATTCTCTCCACCCAGGCCAATCACAGAAGTCTTCCTTAAACTACCGTTATAAAACACAGCCAAATCAGTTGTACCGCCTCCGATATCAATAAGAATAGCTCCTGCTTCTTTCTCATCATTAGATAAAACAGCATATGAAGATGCAAGCGGCTGAAGGACTATATCGTTAACTTCGTAGCCGGCCTTATTAACACATTTGCAAATATTCTTAGCAGAAGTAACCGCACCAGTTACAATCACCACACTTGCTTCCAATCTCTGAGCAAACATTCCGACGGGGTCGTCGATACCTCCCTGACCGTCCAGAACAAAATCGGTAGGTATAATATGAATCACTTCCCTATCTACGGGTAAAGCCATTGATTTAGCACCTTCCAAAACTCTCTCGACATCTTCTCGGGTAACCTCATTATCCGGTCCTGTTACTGCTACAACCCCCCTACCCTGGATATTTCTTATATGATCTCCCGCGATCCCGGTAAACACGCCATTAGTTTCTTTACCTGCCATCATCTCTGCTTCCCTCGTTGCTTTCAGTATAGATTGAACCGTCTTATCTATGTTGATAACAATCCCCTTACGTAATCCTTCCGAGGGATATTTGCCGACACCTATAACGTTAACCTTACCCCCTTTAGCTTCAGCAATAACAGAAGCAATTTTTGTTGTACCAAGATCCAAACCTACTACAATTCCATTTCCATCACCCAATTATTACCTCCTTAGAATCACCATATCTTTAAACCTAAAATCAAGCCTTCCCTTAAACTCACTCTTATTATTCCCTAATACACGTTTCAATATTTCGTACTTCCTTTCGAATTCGTCGCTTCCCCATATAACTTCAAAGTTTGAACACTTTATTCTTACTTCTCCGGATCCAATTTCCATTTTATCAATTTCAAACAAAGGTACAATTTTAAAGATCTTAATTGCTTGCGCTATCTCTTCTTCTTTAACCCCCTTGGCAAGCTCAACAACGGGCAAAGAATCAAATTTATCCGAATTAAAGACAAAACCTTCCTTATCAAGGACTTTCCCGCTGATACCCGCAACTTGCGCTACAGGTACTCTTGGAATTACCTCTATCTTTAGTCTGCTTAAAATATTCCTATGCAAATTAACTGATTTCACCCAGGAAAGAGATTCTATCGACTTCTTTAATTCTTTTAAATCATCAAGTTCGATTTTTTTAACTATCTTTCCGACTTCATTTTTCCTGGCTTCTGTAACTTCCCGTGGATAACTTACATGAGCTTTATCAACAGGAAGAGAAACCATAAGTATTTTATACAAAAAATACATTAATATAAGTATTAATAAATAACGTATCTTAAACCTGGATTTCTTTTTCTTTGCCAATTACCTTTACCTCCAGTTCTAAAGTAATACCAAAATCTTTTTTAATTTTATCCTTAACACATTTAATTAATTCAATGAAATCTTTAGTCGTAGCGTCCGGTCGCGTAAGAAAATAATTGCAATGTTTCTCCGAAATTTTCGCACCTCCGATACTCATTCCCTTAAGACCAGCCTTTTCTATCAATTCACCCGCAGATGAAGTTTCAGGGTTCTTAAAAACTGACCCACAGGAACCAATATCATGAGAAAGAACTGGTTGTTTTTTTCTTCTAAGTTCAATTATTTCTATAATTTTATTTTCAATTTCATCTTTTTCTTTTTCGCTCAAGGAAAACTCAACCTCAAGAACAATTTTATCTGAAAGATTGGATTGTCGGTAGCCAAATTGCATATCTTCAATTCTAACCTCCTCTCCATCTCTCAAAACCCTGGCAGCTTTAATATAATCTCCTATTTCACAATCAAAAGCACCCGCATTCATAACACAAGCCCCACCAACACTTCCCGGAATACCAACAAGTGATTCGATACCGGAAAGAGAAGATTCCTTTGCAACTTTTATGACTTCCGATAAACCGGCTCCCGCCTGAGCAATAATTTCTACTTCATTAACTTCAATTTTTTTCATACTTTCCGTGCTTATAACAACACCGGAAAAGCCTTCATCTGAAAAGACTATGTTTGAACCTTTACCCACAATTAAATTTGCAAGACCATCTTTCTCTGCAAAAGATAAAGCTTTAGAGATATCATCTGTATCCGTCGCCATCAGAAAATATCTTGCCTTTCCCCCAAGATGTAGTGAACTATGAAAGGACAAGGGTTCATCTAACATAAGCTTACCTTTTGTTTCTAATTCCATCTAATATATCCTCTGCGATTTGATAGATATTTCCCGCACCAAGCAGAAGTACCATATCCCCCTTCAAAAGCTGTGGAAGCAGGAATTCAGTAATATTTTCTTTATTCTCGATATATTCCACATCCTTGTGCCCAAAATTTTCGCATTGTTCTTTTATAATTTCACCGGTAACACCGGGTATAGGCTCTTCTCTCGCAGGATAAATGTCGGTAATGATAACCTTATCCGCCTGGAAAAAAGCTTTACCAAATTCTTTTTTGAGCAATATAGTCCTCGAATATAAATGCGGTTGAAATACTGCCACTATTCTCCCATCCCAACCTTCCCTTGCCCCGGAAAGAGTGGCCTGGATCTCCCTCGGATGATGAGCGTAATCGTCTACAACAAGAATTCCTTTTTCAAACCCCCGTTTTTCAAATCTTCTGGCAATACCGCTGCATTTACTTATTCCTTCCTTAATACTTTTTGAATCAACACCTAACTCCAAAGCAACAGAACAGGCAGCTATAGCATTAATTACGTTGTGCTTACCCGGAAGATTGACTTTAATATCTTTTATCCGATCACCATTTGAAATAAGATCAAAGCAATGAGCAAAACCCTCTCTTCTTATATTCGTTCCTTTTACATCCGCATTGGAAGAAAGTCCAAAAGTAATAACTTTTCTCTCTATTTCCGTGAGAATAGAAAGAGAGACCGGATCATCCATGGAGAGATGAACTGCCCCATAGAAAGGAACCGAATTGGCAAACTTCTTAAACGTATCTTTAATATCATCTATGTCTTTATATACATCAAGATGCTCGAGGTCTATATTTGTAATAACAGCCACTGTAGGAAATAGTTTGAGAAAAGAACGATCACTTTCATCTGCTTCAGCCACCAGGTACTCACTTTCCCCTAATCTCGCATTATTCCCCGTACTTCTAAGTATTCCACCCACAATTATAGTAGGATCAAGCTTCTTCTCTCTTAAGATTGAAGATACAAGAGAAGTAGTAGTAGATTTACCATGAGTTCCCGCAACGGCTATAGAAAATTTTATCCTCATTAACTCACCTAACATCTCAGCTCTTCTGCTAATTGTTGTATTAGTTTTGTTAGCCTGTTTTAATTCTACGTTATCCTTGGACAGGGCAGAGGTGTAAACAACGACATCCGCGTTTCCAACATTATTTTTATTATGTGGTATGGAAATTTTAATTCCTAAAGCTTTAAGTCTTTTGGTATTCTCAGATTCTTTTATGTCACTACCCGTAACTTCAAAACCCATATTATGGAGTAGTTCGGCAATACCGCTCATACCGATACCGCCAATACCGACGAAGTGCACTTTTTTAAACCTTCCGAACATACCTTAAAATCCTTTCGGCTACTTTTTTTGTCGAAGCATTTTTATCGCCGGTAATTTTTTGGCCATAAAGCCTTTCTATTAATTCCGGAAAATTTTTCACTTCCACTTCTTTTTCTCTCCTTATTATTATATTGTTTTTCTTAAACGCAAGTCTTTTTGCGTTAAAAAATTGATGATCTCTATAAGCATAAGGGTATGGAATCAATATGGCTGGAATACCGGTATTTTCAATCTCTGCAGTAGCTACTGCTCCTGCCCTTGAAATAATTACATCACTCAGGGAATAAGCAAGATCCATTTTATCTATAAATGAAAATTGTCTAACCAATTCAAAATCAGCAACTATTTTAAAATCTCCTCTCTGAATAATATATTGCCAGTCTTTATTCATCAAAGGAATTAAATCCTCAGAAAGTCGGGCGAGAAATTTTGCACCACGGCTCCCTCCGATTACCAGTAATGTTTTTTTACCCGGTCTTAGAGAAAAATAATTAATGGCTTCTCCATATTTCCCTCGCGTAAGGTTTTCTCTCAAGGGAATACCTGTCACAACTTTTTTCTTTCCCCCGAGAGAGGAAAAAACTCCCCGGTAAGGTAAAAACACTTCCCTTGAAAAACGAGAGAGCAAATCAACAGCTTTCCCCGGCTTTGAGTCAAGAACAAGAGTGAAAATGGGAACTCTTAACATAGCTCCAGCCAACCCAACAGGTAACGAAGCGTACGATCCCGTGTGAAATATTGCGCATGTTCGCATGCGCAATATTAACCATATCGAAATAAAAAACCCGGGAATAAAACGTAAAATAAAAATAATTTTCCCTAATATATTCTTATTTACCCAACCTACTGTTGGAAGGAGAAACATATCTTTCATATCAACAAAATCTTTCTCAAGCCCAGAACTGCTTCCGATATATATCACTTTGTACCCTCTTTTCTCTATTTCGCGAGCGACTGCGAGAGCCGGATAGATGTGGCCTCCTGTTCCCCCACCTGATATTATTATGTTTTTTTTCGATCGAGACAATAACACCTCCTGCCATATATGCCATTATTAAAGCGGTACCACCACTGGATATAAAAGGTAATGGTATACCGGTAACCGGAACAATCCCCAGGGATACATAAATATGAATCAGAGCATAAACGCCTATAAATGAAACAAGACCCAACCCCAATAAAGAAGAATATTCGTCAGAGGATCTCAAACTTGATCTTATGGCGCTTATAAAATAGATAATAAACAAAGCAACTATAACAAGACATCCCGTAAACCCCAACTCTTCTCCGATTATCGAGAATATGAAATCCGAATCAGGTAAAGGGATATAAAAAAATTTCTCCATTCCACTACCCAGACCCAAACCTGAAAAACCACCATGGGAAATAGCCTGAACAGTAACTATTACAGATTCACTATTCATATGATTATTTATTCTACTTATCGCATATCCCTCACGCGTTATAAATAACAGCCCTATAAGCAACATCACGGTAAAGAAAGCTGCTACTTTTCCATCATTAGTACCATTCAAAAATAACATAATCGTACCAATAACTAAAGTAAGAAAAGCCATCGAATAATCTGGCTGAATAACAATTAAACCCATAATAACGGAAATTACAAGAATAGATATTCCAAAATCTCTTTTTTTTGCAAAAAAAACAATAATAGCAAACTGGGCAAAGATAGAAGGTTGAAAGGAAAATCTTGCATTAAACACCCGAATCGCCAACCATCTTCTCGCCCCATTAATTTCCAACCCATAAAAATATGTTAGTATAAGTAAAACGGCTGCAAGTCCAATAAAAAACAAATTGAATTGTTCCCAGAATTTTAACTTTATTTTCGAAGTAAGAAAAAATACGCTAACCCCAAAAACAAATATAATCAACTGTTTAATAAAAGGAATCGGAACCATACTTTTATAAATAGAGATACCTGAACTTGCGGAAAAGACCATAACGAGTCCGAAACCACCAAGCAATAACGGAATCACCTCTATCAATCCTATTTTTATTCCTTTCCATTTATACATACATTTCTCTCACTATTTTTTTAAAGACATCTCCCCTTTCGCTAAAGTCTCTGTACCAATCAAAACTTGAAGCACCCGGAGATAGAATTATTCTATCGTATTTCAAATTTAAAGCTTTCTTTACGGCATCTTCCATTGAAAAAGCAAATACAAAATCTGTGAAGCCTATATTTTTTAAACTATCAGCAATTAATTCGCTCGATTCCCCAATAAGAACAGCGAACTTAGTTAACCTTTTTACCGCATTAACAATAGGACTAATATCCTCAACTTTCGTCCGCCCGCCCACAATAACACATGAATCAGGAAAACATTCAAGAGATTTAACGAAAGCAACAGGATTGGTACACATTGAGTTATTAATAATCCATAAATCGTCCCGCCTCAAAACTGTCTCCATCCTGTGCTGGACGCCTTTAAACGATTTAATCCGCTCTCGAATCTCATCCCATTCTAATCCGACAATATTACCGATAAGCGCGGCAATCATTCCATCTTCAACAAATGCGTTTCCCGGCATAAACAGATCATCCTTACTGAAAATAGGTTTATCATTTTTATCTTTAACAAACGCCGAGCCATTAAAATAAATATCGCTTTTTTCTTTAAGCGAAAAATAAAAACTTTTCGAAGGTAAATTAAGAGAAGCCAATTTAGGATCATCTCTATTTAGTATAGAATAGTCTTCGGAATGTTGGTTTTTAAAAATGTTTAATTTCGCGTTTAAATATTCTTCAAAATCGGCATGCCTGTCCAGATGATCAGGAGAGATGTTGACTATCGCGGAGATCCAGGGATGAAACCTTTTAATCCTCTCCAATTGATAGGAAGAAACTTCTATAACGGTTATAGAGCCATTCCTACTCTCAGGGACTAAGCTACTCAAAGGTGTTCCCGGATATATGTTCCCTCCAAGAAGGACTTTGTCATTAAGCGAACCTTTTAGTATATGATGCGTCATAGCAGCCGTTGTGGTTTTACCATTAGTACCCGTGATTGCCACGATTTTTCCTTTTATATATCTTGAAGCAAACTCTATCTCACCTATAACAGGCACTCCCTTTTCTCTGGCTTTCAAAAGTAGAGGGATATTCAAGGGTACCCCAGGAGAAACGATCAATAAATCCATTTCAAGCAATTTCTCGGTATGCCCGCCTGACTCATTCGGATATGGGATAGAAGAACTGCCTTGAGTCAAATCACTCACAAAAGGCGTTTCTCCGATACTCTCAATCAATTTCGAAACTGCCTGTCCACTTCTCCCATAACCAATAACACCAATCATTTTTGCACCTCTATCTTATTTTTAACGTACTGAGTCCAAGTAAAGCAAACATAATACCCCAAATCCAGAATCGAATTACCACCTTTGATTCTTGCCAACCCTTAAGCTGAAAATGATGATGAATAGGAGCCATCTTAAAAATTCGCCTGCCAGTCAATTTAAACGAGGCAACCTGAAGAATGACTGATACTGTTTCTATCACAAAAACACCTCCAATCACGAATAATAAAAATTCATGTTTCAGAAGAATCGCCATCAACCCCAATATCCCACCAATGGCAAGAGACCCCGTATCACCCATAAAAATCTCCGCCGGGTGCGAATTAAACCATAAAAATCCAATAGCAGAACCAACAAACGCGGCACAGAATACTGTTATTTCTCCACTTCCGGGAATATAAAGCAGATTAAGATATTCAGCAAATTTTACATTACCCGTAACATAAGCAATAAAAGCAAAAGCTACAGTTATAATACCGGAGAGCCCAATTGCAAGCCCATCCATCCCGTCTGTTATATTAACTGCATTAGTTGTTCCTATTATTACAAAAATAATGAAAGGTATATAAAAATAACCAAGATCAATAAAAACGTTTTTAAAGAAAGGTGCTATTGTCAATGTTTCATAACCGCTTTTAAGAGGAAAAAAAACAAACATAAGACCTATAAAAACGGCAGGAATAACCTGTATTACTATTTTGCTCAAAACACTAAAACCATCACCTCTTTTACCCTTGATATAATCATCGAAAACCCCAAAAATACCCATCCATACGGTAATACCTATAAGATAGATAATAAAAGGATTTTTTATATCCGTCCAGAGCAAAACAGAAATAAGAAGAGAAACTATAATTAAAAGTCCACCCATAGTAGGAGTCCCACTTTTTTCATTATGAGTATCCTTTATCCATTTAGAAATAGATTCCGTTATTTCTTTACTTTTAAGAAAAGCAATAAATTTTCTTCCGAACAATAATGAAATCAAAAGTGAAGTAATTGCAGCGTAAGCGGAGCGAAATGTTATATATCGCAAAAGATTAAAAACAATAAAATCTTCCCTTAGAGGGTAGAGTAAGTAAAACAATGCTCCTCCTTCTTTAATTGTTCAACCATGGTTTCAAGTTTTAACGCTCTCGAAGATTTAAACAATATTGTATCTCCTTTATTAAGTATTTTCTTAAGCATCCTAAGGGCTTCTTCCTTATTAGAAGTAAGGTATCCTTCACCAAAACCTTCAACAAAACCTTTAGCGTCGGGGCCAATAGCAAGTAGATCATGGACTCTAAACCTAAGCTTTTTTCCTGTTTCTTTATGAATTAAAAAGCTATTCTCCCCTAATTCCAACATAGGACCAAGTACAACCACTTTTCTGCCCGGCATAAGAGAAAGAAAAGAAACAGCATTCAAAAGAGAATCCGGATTACTATTATAAGTGTCATCTATAATATTAAACTTCTCCGTCCTTTCAATTTCCATTCTATGCGGTGCATTTTCTACACTCTTAAGGCCATCTTGAATATTTTCGGGCGAAATCCCATAATAAAGCGCGACAGAAACGGCCAAAATAGCACATCTTAACATCCCCAGAGTAGGCAATTTGATCCAAAAATACATTCCCTTGGTAGAAAAAATAGTACCGTCAATAGATTCCTGTAAAATTTTAAAAACAATATCATTATCTTCTAAGAATCCTACTTTAATAATTTTACTTCTATTGATATTACATAGTAGCGGATCATCCCCATTAACGAATAAAGGACCTTTAAGTCCGCTTACAATATCAATCTTTTCTTTGAGAACGCCTTTTTTGTCCTTAAAAGTGAGCAGGTGAGCTGAACCAATTCCCGCAATCAAACCAATATCAGGTTCTACAATTTCCGATAGCCTCTTTATCTCACCAAATTGATTCGTGCCCAATTCTAAAACCGCAATCGCCTCATTTTCCAATCTAAATAAATTTAATGGCACCCCAATAAGATTATTATAATTTTTAAAACTTACCAGTGTAGAATAATTGGTACTAAAAATCGAACCTATAAATTCCTTTGTGGTGGTTTTTCCGTATGAACCGGTAACGGCTATAGCAAAAATATTAGTTTCTTTTCTATAATAAGACGCCAAATCCCCTAAACCTCTAAGAATATCTTCAACCAGAATAAATTCCCCTCTTTTTACTTCCTTCGCGACAACAGCCGGAAGCTTTGATTTATGGGCAGCATCGAGGGCAAAATCATATCCGTTAAAATTTTCTCCTTCCAGAGCAAAGAAAAGCTCGCCGCGTTTAATGGTTCTCGAATCCACGGATACACCGCTTAAAGTCCTACCATTTAAACCCCTCTTTCCGAAGTATTTACCGTTCAATACTTCAACAGCTTTTTTAAGCTCTATTTCTCTCATAATTATAAAATTCCAATATACATTTTTTATCAGAAAAAGGAATTTTCTTGCCTTTTATCGTCTGATAATCTTCGTGTCCCTTTCCGGCAACAAGCACAAAATCTCCTTCTTTCGCGATAGACAGAGCTTTAAAAATTGCTTCTTTTCTATCTTTTAATCTAATGGCTTTTTTGGGTTCAATCCCTTCGAATATATTATCGATTATATCATCCGGATCCTCATCTCTGGGATTATCCGATGTAACAATCGTCACATCGGAAAGTGCCGAAACAACAGCACCCATCAACCCTCTCTTCCCTTTATCTCTATGTCCTCCCGCTCCAAAAACGGTTATTATCCTCAACGGATTATATTCTTTAAGCGAAGATATAACAGAAGACAAAGCGTCAGGAGTATGGGCGTAATCGACAAAAACCGAAACTCCTTCAGGCGATTTGACCCTTTCCAGTCTACCGGGAGGAATGGGCGCCGCTACTATACGCTTTTTAATCTCGGAATCGCTTAAGTTTTCCATTATCCCTACAACTACCGCTGCAAGAACATTCCAGGTATTAAAACTTCCAACAAGCGGGCTAAAAACTTCAAGTGTTCTTCCCAATCCTTCTATTTTCAAATTAAACCCTTTCCCCGAATTCTGCAGTAGTTGTCCTATAACATTGCCTCTTTTGAACCCGAAAGTCACAACTTTCGAATTCGTATTTTTAATGAAATATGGAGCATTTGGGTCGTCAGCATTTATTAAGGCTATTTTGTCCTCTCGTAAAGCCTTAAAAAATTTCGCTTTAGCTGAGCGATAATTTTCAAAATTCTTATGGTAATCTAAATGGTCTCTGGTAATATTCATAAATATAGCGTAATCAAAATCGATATCCGAAACTCTACTTTGATCAAGACCTATAGAAGAGACCTCAAGAATAGCCGTCTCAACGCCCATTTTATAAGCCCCGGCAATTTCTCTATGCAATAGAAGTGCCGAGGGAGTAGTATTTACAACTTTTACATTACTACTTATGCCCATATACTTCACTGTGCTAAAACAAACAGAATTCGGGAAAAGAGCAGAAAGGAGGTAAGAGGTTGTAGTCTTGCCATTTGTTCCTGTAACACCTATAATTTTTAACTTCTGCGAAGGATTTCCATAATAATTGGAAGCAATTCTAGAAAAAGCCTTCCTTGCATTTGGAACAAGAATATACGGAATATCCTGGGATATTTCCCTTTCCAGCAAAATAACACAAGCCCCATTATTTAGAGCTTCCTCATAGAAATCATGCCCATCAAAGTCCTCTCCTTTGAGAGCAGCAAAAAGAAAACCACTTTCAACTTTCCGTGAATCATCAGTGATACCGGCAATTTCATTTGCTTTATCCATTCTTTTTGTAACTTCGATACCTTCTAGTAATTCATTGATTTTCATAATTACAAAAACCTTTGCCTATAATTCCTATGCGTTACAATTCTTCTTGTTATTCTTTGAAAAGCGGGGCAAGCAGTTTCTGAAGCATAATAATGCGATCCAATATTATCAACAAAAATTCCCAAAACGAAATCCGGCTCAGGATAAGGAAAAACACCTACAAAAGAAGAAACATACTTACCCTTCACATAACTCCCATCCTCAACTTTCCACGCAGTTCCGGTCTTTCCTGCTATTGGAACAAGCGAAAGAGAAGCAGAAACACCTGTGCCTTCCTCGGTTGCACTATGCAGAAGATCAAGCAGGATATCACAAGCTCCCGGATTACCAATTCTACGGATGACTTCTTTTTTACTTTTTCTTACAATTCTACCATTCCTGGCAATACTTTTCATAACCCTTGGCCTTAAGAGAACTCCATCATTAGCCACAGCCTGATAGGCCACCATCATCTGCAGTGGAGTTACAGATACGCCCTGACCAAAAGAAACAGTGGCAAGTCTTATATCCCGACCCCTGGGAAGATGAGGTAACCTTCCCGAATACTCAACCGGTAAATCTATACCACTTTCACAACCGATACCAAAAAGCCGAGCTGTATTATAAAATTCCTTCTTCCCAATTTTCTCGCCTACCGCAATAAATCCGACATTAGAAGAATAAATCATAGCTTCTCTAAAAGTATATGCAGAATGAAAATGTATATCTTTAAACAGCTTACCTCCAAAATCAATCGTTGTAGAATCCACTAATGTATCAGAAATAGAAAAACCCTTATTTATATACGCAAATGCAGGTATTAATTTAAAAATAGATCCGGGTTCGAATTCCCAGGAAGTA
The DNA here is from genome assembly GCA_964474855.1 of uncultured bacterium. Taxonomy (GTDB): domain Bacteria; phylum Hydrothermota; class UBA3072; order UBA3072; family UBA3072; genus JAFGHJ01. The sequence goes on along the minus strand of CAYYUB010000017.1, from coordinate 4,958 downwards.
CAAGCATTAAGCCTCCAACCCTTATTGGGATTGAATTCCGGGAAGTTAACCATTGCTAGAATTTCACCCGTCTTAACAGAAACACAAATACCCATAACCTGGTCAGCTCCTGTTTTCTTTCTCAAGATTTCCAACTCCTCATTCATAATTTGTTGAAGGTCAAGATCAACCGTAAGGTAAATGTCGCATCCTTCCGATGGATCTTTATGTTCATTTTCGGAACGCTTAAGAAGACTTATACCTGAATACCTCGGCACTTCTAAGAAGTGAGCCCAACCATCTTCCCCTTTAAGAACTTCATCATATTCTCTTTCAACACCCATTATCCCTTTTCTTCTCCAATCAAGAGAACCTAAAAGAGTTCTTCCCAAAAGACCGGAGGGATAAAATCTATACCATTCTTTGACCGCATATACACCAGGAATATTTATTTCATTTACAACCGAATCCGAAATTCCACGGGCTATTCTTATAAATTCCGCATCATCACCAAGGAGCTTAAGGAGCCTCTCTTCGCTTCCCAAGGAACAATCGGAAAGCCTTTTAGCAATATCTTTAGTATTTTTAATCAAACTTTTTCTGGCATAAAGAGTAAACATCTTCAAATCCGTAGCAAGAATTCTTCCGTTTCTATCCAATATATTTCCTCTTCGGGATTCTATCGGAAGCAAACGTAACTGTTTTTCCTGTGTCTGCTTGCTCATTTCTTCAGATCTTATTACCTGAAGATAAAAAAGCCTCCCAAACACCAAGAACCAGAGCGACAAAAATAGAAGAACCAACGCTCTGGCTTTTCCTTTAAACAATTTACGCTCCATTTTTTCCACCCGTAATATCAAAATCTTCTATTTTAAAAATTTCCCCTTTTTTAGGATATTTCATTTTTAACAATCTTCGAGCTTTTTCTTCTATAAAACCCGGTCCTGACTCTCTTCTCCACTTAGAGTCAAGTATCATAACGTTTCTCTCTAGATTCTGAACTTCCCTTGTTAAATTAGAAATTTTTATATTGAGCGCGTTGACCATATTTTTCTTCCAAACGTGTAAAATAAAAGGCGAAATAAAGACCAGAATTAAAAATAATATCTTTATCGTTCTCACTTTTCAAAAACCCTTAAATGCGCACTTCTGCACCTGGGATTCCGCTGGAACTCATCCTTGGTAGGTTTAACCGGTTTTTTTAAAAGCGGCACCAAACCGTCTTCCTTCGCTTTTTTACATACTAATTTTTCTTCATCTTTATGATAAGTAATAACAACCAACCTGCCTTTTTCCTTCAAGACTTTTGAAGCAGCTACAATCCCTTCCTCTATATTTCGAAATTCATCGTTAACCGCTATTCGTAAAGCCTGAAAAACCCTGCCAAGATGCTTATGTGCTTTGTTCCTCGGAACAGTTTTTCTAACCAAAAGAGCAAGTTCTCCTGTAGTCTTGGGTTTTTTCCTTTTTATCTTTTTTCCAATTATTCTCGAAGCTCTCTCTCCCCCATAACGATAAAGAATATCCGCAACTTCCTCCTCACTCCATCTTTCAATCATATCCGCTACACTCATACCTTGCTCTCCAAACCTCATGTCAAGAGGCCCCTCTCCTCTATAAGAAAACCCTCTTCCTGAATCATCTAATTGAAAAGAAGATAAACCGAAATCAAAAAGAATTCCGTTAACTTCATTATCGAAAAATTGCTCCATATCTTTGTAATTACCAAGGATGAACAATGATCTTTCTCCAAATTCAGATAATCTTTTACTGGAGATTTCAATTTGCCTTCTGTCAAGATCGAACCCAACTACGAAAGCATCGGAATTTTCGAGTATTGCAAGAGCGTGTCCCCCACACCCAAGAGTAGCATCAACATAAACACCCTTTTTATCACATATAAGAAAATCAATAACTTTATCCACCATCACAGGAAGATGAATCGACACACCTTCCATCATAGCTTCATCACATACCAAGCTTTGAATAAAGTTCATTTATATCACTACACCCTTTAGAATATTTCTCATAAACAGCAGGCGACCACAATTCAATTTTATCAATTGCGCCGAGAAAGAAAACCTCATCCTCTATTTTAGAGTAATCACGAAGTTCCTTGGGAAGAACAACCCGCCCCTGGGAATCCATAGAAAGGCGTTCAGCCCCATAAGAAAAGGCTCTTATTGCCTCTCTTATACTCTTTTGAGAATACTTTCTATCAGAAAGCTCTTTTACAAATTCATTCCACCTGGAAAGAGAAAAGAGCAAAAGGGACGTTTCGAAACCTCTGGCTATATAGAACCCATTCTTGTCTTCTTTTGTCAAAACCGAACGGAATTTCGCAGGAATAAAAACCCTTCCCTTATGATCTACTGAGTGTATGTCATTCCCTATAAAATACATTCTTTCCTCCTTCTTCAAATATTCCCCACTTTCCACCACCACTACCCACAATTATAATCAAATTATCCACTTTGTCAAGGGGTTAAGTGCAAAAAAAGAATCTTTCCCCACGCACCAATATTATTGGTAATTCAAAGTCTATCTCCAAAACTGCCAAGGGGGTTAAATATTGGGGTAAAGGGGTTGCGAAAGTTAAAAAAAACCTTAAAATTTAACGTTATGCTTGTTTCTGATGAGGTTATAAGTCAAATTAAAGAAAGAATAGAAATAACTCACCTCATTGGAGATTATCTCCCCTTGAAAAAAGCGGGTAAGAATCACATAGCCAATTGCCCATTCCATAAAGACGACACACCTTCTTTTCATGTTTCTACGGATTTAAATATATTTCATTGTTTCGGCTGCGGTAAAAGCGGAGACGTTATTACATTCATAATGGAATTTGAGAAGGTTCCTTTTATAGAAGCAGTCCGGATTTTAGCCGAAAAAGCAGGTATAGAAATCGGAAAATATGCGGGTGAAAACGAAATATTGTACTCAATACACGATTTTGCAGTAGATTTCTATCATAAAGAACTGCTGAACTCGTCTAAAGTACTTGATTATTTAAAAAAAAGAGGGCTTAACAAAAACTCAATAGAAGAATTCCAATTGGGTTTCGCACCGTATGGAAGCAATTTTATTGCAAAAGCGAAGAAAGAATTTAAAATCCAAGATTTAATGAAAAGTGGTCTTGTAAAAAAAAGCAACGGAAGGTTGAAAGATACATTTTTCTTGCGGCTTCTATTTCCTCTGTTTTCTTCCTCGGGAAGGATTATAGGCTTTGGAGGCAGAAGATTGAGTAAAAAAGGACCAAAATATCTTAATTCACCGGACACCCCAATTCATAAGAAAGGAAAGAATCTTTACAGTTTGTGGCATACTAAAAAGGAAATAAGAAAAACAGAAAAAATTATACTTGTAGAAGGATATTTCGATTTCCTATCGCTTTATCAAGCAGGCATAAAGAACGCTGTCGCCTGCCTGGGAACGTCTCTTACTCTGGATCAGGCAGAATTAATTTCACGATATGCAAAAGAGGTAATCCTTTTCTTCGATAAAGATACTGCGGGAAAGATAGCCACGCTTAGATCTTTAGGTATGCTACTTGGCGAAGGAATTAATGTAAAAATAGGGCAAAGCGGAAAAGAAAAAGACCCCGACGAGATAATAGCCAAAGAAGGGAAACAAGCTTTTGATAAATTAATAGAAAATTCAAATGATTTTATAGACTGGATGCTGAAAAGAATACTAAATAAGTACAGCCTTTCCTCCCCAACGGAACGTTCTAATGCTATCGTTGAAATCAATTCTATGCTTGAAGTAATAAGAAATCCCTCTAAAATAGAACTATATAAAGAATTTTTTGCACAAAAACTTGCAATAAGGAAAGAACTATTAGATCAGAATACAGTAAAAAAATCAACTATTCTCCCTGAAAAGAAAATAAAAATTGAAGAAAGAGAAGAATACGAGTTATCCCTCATATACGCTATTCTAGAATATCCCGAGGAAAAAGATACCGTTTTCTCTATAATAGACGAAAGTCAGATCGAAAACCCCCATCTAAAGAAATATTTCAGACTTATAAAAGAGGGAACGGATATAAAAATGAGGAATATAATAGATTCACTTCCTCAAACTTTTGTAAACTATTTAATTAAAAAGAGCGAAGAACCAATGATTTCACCAGTTGCCTGTGCGAAAGACTTAAAAAGATATTATCTGGAAAAATTAATAGAAGAAAAATTAATAAAACTACAAAAAATTAATATCGGTAATGATAAAAAAGAAAACGAAACATTATTATGTAAAGAGATAGATGCGCTTACAGAAGAACGTAAACACCTTAAAAAAGGAGAAATTTTTGGAAGATAAGAATATTGCCTGGACAGAAATTCTAAATTTTATGGATAAAAACGGCAACACCTATCTTGATAAATTGAAAGATAAACCGGATATAACTGAAGAGAAATTAAACGAAATTTTGATTGAAATAGGAACCGAATTAGAAGAGGCAGAACCAACCAAAGAAGAAGAGAAGTATTCGGATAATAATATTTCGGGCAAAATTTCTCCTGTTGTTATCGATCAACCCATGAAACTTTATCTTCGAGATATAGACGGAACCGCATTACTTACAAAAGAAGAAGAATTCGAAATCGGAAAAAAATTAGAAAAAGGCCGTTCAATGATTTGTAGATATCTTTTCAGATTTATTCCGGCAATAGACAAGTTTTTATCTTATAAGAAAGAAATCGAAAAATCATCCTTTTTGATTAAACAATTCTTATATCTAGATACTCACAAATGGAATGAAAATTATGTAGGTTATAAAGATACGAAAAATTTATTCAAATTAATGAAACGTATAGAAAAATGGAAGCTAAAACTAATGCAATATAAGGATGCTTACTTCAAAAAAGGCAAAAGAATTTACAAATTCAAATATAAAAGATACGAAAAAAATATAATCAGATCTATATTGAAGCTCCGAATACAAACTCCTTATTTAAAACAACTTATGAAATTACAGG
>CAYYUB010000016.1:0-22973 GCA_964474855.1 uncultured bacterium | reverse complement strand
GAGGACACAGAGATTTTACGCTATCGGCTATCCGCCTTCCGTTAACCGCTGAAACACTTTACGTCGACCCCAAAGAATGGGAGAAATTTAGGTATAAAGCGGTTAGCGGTATGCGGTCAGCGTTGAATATTTTACTAATCAACTAAAAGTATTTTTCCTTGATAAGGTTTATTATCACCTGCTTTTAACACACCAATATAAACACCTGATACGCATTTCTTGTCGTTATCTCCTTTCCCATCCCAGGAAAGAGTAACCGGCAAAGAGGATCCTCTGCCTAAAGAAAAAGATTTAATTAATGTTCCAGTTACATTATAGATAGAAAACCGGGCGTCGTTGGCACCATTAGGTATATTTAACACAAATTCCGTACTACCGCTGAAAGGGTTGGGGGAGCCTGTGAAGTTTAAAGGGGATGGTTCACGCGGAGACACCTCCACTCCTCCGGTTAAATCCTCAAGTACCCAAACGGTCCCGTCATTATAACAACATACATATATTTTATTTGTCTTAGGGTTAACACTTATACTCCGCGGCTGATCCTCCACTCCTATCGTGCTAACAAGAGAACCAGCACCCACATCGATAACACTAACACTACCGTCATTGTAATTCGACACATAAATCCTGTTTATCTGCGGGTTTACACCAACTGCTATAGGAAGGTCTCCAACCTCAATGGTATCGATCCCGGTATTTGTTGCGCCGTCAATTACAAGAACGTCATCAGAATTTTGTCTTGGTACATAGATGCGGTTAGTTGCCGTGTTTACACCAATCATTCCCGGACCGGGTGCAACAGAAATAGAAGTGATTACCGTATCAGTTTCTCCATCAATTACACTTACATCATTAAAATTGCTTATATATATACGATTCGTTGCAGGGTTAACGGCAACACCCAGAGGCGCCGATCCGACCGAAATAGAATCAATAACAGAATAAGTGCTTCCGTCGATAACAAAAACACTGTCGGAATAAGCATGTGCCACATATATCTTATTCGTTGTTGGATTGACAGCAAGACCATAAGGATAATACTCGACTGAAATATCAGCAATCACCGAATTAGCCCCGCAATCAATTACATAAACGCTGCTATCCGATAAACTTGCTGCGTATACCCGGTTCCTTACCGTATCTACGTCAAGATCGTTGACGCCTGATACACCCAAAATAGTATCGATCACGGCACCCGTCACGCCATCAATCTCCGTAATCCAATATGAGTTGCTTACATAGACCCTGTTCGTTGCCGGATTCACCGCGATCCCCGCGGCCGTATATCCAACATCGATCGTATCGATAACAGAAACCTGCCCCGCTCCGACAATCGTAAGACCTAACACTAAAATCATAACCAAATTTTTTCTTAAAAAAGACATAACAGCTCCCTTTAAAATTTACACAACCAATAAAAATAATACTGTTAAACTATTCACCTTCCCATGGGGGGGGGAATTACATCAAGCATATTTACCGTTTTACTACGCGCCAAACTTATCCAATTTTTCCGCATGAGCAAGGAGAAGGGATGTTAAATATAAAGAAGGAATGCGACCTAAATTACCTTTAGCGCATTCGTTCTCTCCAAAGCCGGAAACCCCGCTTATTCTTGTCCATTTGGAAACAATTAAAAGCGGAACAGGATGCCAGGAATGTGATTTTAGCGTTGCGGGCGTCGAATGGTCCCCGGTAACAGCCAAAACATCCGGGGATAATTTCATGATTTCCGGAATATAGCTATCTGTCTCTTCAATTCGCTTGACCTTTTCATCAAAATTCCCATCTTCTCCGTAAGAATCCACTTTCTTAATATGAATATAAAAATAATCGTAGTCTTTGTACGATTTTTCAAATACGGCAAATTCCTCTTCAACGCAAGTAGGCGTCTTATCAACGTCCATTCCGATCAATTGTGTTAAACCTCTGTACATAGGATAATCGGCAATGGCTTTCGCTTTGACTTTGTAAATTTCCTGGAATTGAGGTAAATCAGGATATCCGGAAATACCGCGGAGAACCGCCGCATTCGGTTTTTCATTAATTCCTTCAAGAGCTTTTTGTATTTCTTCCGTTAATTTATTTATAATTTCCGCAGTTTTCTTCGCGGCTTTCGAGTCCGAAGTCGGACTTGATTTAAGAATTTTCTCTCCTACCTTTTGAGGGTCTGTATCCGTTACATCCTCACAAATTTCTTCACCTCTTAATCTAACTACGAACCGATGTTCTTTCCCGCTTGTGAAAGAAATCTTCACGCCTTCTATTTCTGAAATTTCTTTATTTAAATGTTTAATTATTCTTTTATTTACTTCGGTATCAATTCTCCCTGCTCTCCTATCTTTAACGAGACCCTTTTCTACTATACAAAAATTGCCTCTTGCCGTCAAATCTCCTTTTTCTACTTCTACTCCCACACCCAGAGCCTCAAGAATCCCTCTTCCTATTTGATATTTTACAGGATCATAACCGAAGAGAGCAAGATGAGCCGGGCCACTCCCGGGAGTTATTCCGGTAAAAATAGGATCCATTAAACCGCATTCGTTTTTCGAAGCAAGCCGATCTAAATTTTCTGTTCGCGCGACCTCAAGAGCAGTCTTCCCCTTATAGGGTAAACCTCCAAGTCCATCCATAATAAGCAAGACAATTTTCTTATCACTTTTTTTTGCAAGCCTTCTAAGAATTGAAATCGTATCGTACATTAAACCTCCCAAAGTAAAAATTTGGATTCTTATCCCGAACTAAGATAATGATCATTCCATACCGGATCAGTTAGTTCTTTCATTTCTCTGTCGTATCTGATCAAACCTTCATTGTATCCTTTATCTTTTAAAGCATCAGCAGCATCTTCATCCGCAGGATTAACATTATGTTTTTGAGCCACCTCAAGAAATTTTTTATGATGATCTCTTATAAAACAAGGCATAATCCAATTCTTGTGTTCCTTCGGCGGTTTCTTGTATCCATAATTAAACTGCCAATCTCTTATATCTTTGAAAAAACCCGAATGTATTATATCGTTCAAAGTTCTTTCTTTCTTAAACGCCTCATTCACATTATCCACCGTGTAAGGAACAAAAACACAGGGCATAACATTTCCATTCCAGTCAATATAGAAATAACCCCCTGGTCTCGCTCCCGCGATACATCCATCAGAACCAGTTGCGGTACTCCAGAAATCAGCCACAAAAATATCTTCTTTCCGCAGCAGTTGCCATTCCCATTCATACAATCTGGCTCTCTGCTTTGGGGTCGGCATCAAATCAAGCGTAAATTTCCGTCCTATTGGCATATACTGGAATATCCAGCCATAGAATGCTCCCCTTTCCTTAAAGAAAAAACTCCTGAACTCATCAGAAGTAATCACATCAATGTTGTGACGGGTAGCGGTTACTGATATACCAAAAGGAACTCCTGCTTTCCTTAGATTCTCCATGGCTCTTAAAATCTTTTCAAAGACCCCCCTTCCTCTTCTATCATCGGTCTCCTTTCTTAAGCCCTCAATAGATATAGAGGGGGTAACGTTTCCAAGTTTTGCCATTTTTCTCGCCACTTCCTCCGAAATCAAAGTACCATTTGTGTACATGAGAAAGTAAGAATCATCACATTTTTCATAAAGGTCAAGAATTGTATTATTATCATCTTTGTAGAGAAGAGGTTCCCCTCCTGAAATTACAAAGAAATTCATTCCCCAGAGCTCTCTTGCCTGACCGATAATTTTATTCAGAACATCCCAGCTTAACCTCTCTTTAAATTCTGCACCTGAAGCCGCATAACACCCCTTGCAATGCAAGTTACATTTTTTCGTCGGACTTATAGTCATAAAAACAGGCGGTCTCTCGGAATACTCCTTAATATAGTCCAATCTTTTGTAAAAACCTCCAAAAAAAACATTCCCAAGAAAAACACGGAGAAGCCCATCGATAGCTTCTCCGGATAAATGCCCTTTTTCTACTGCCCGCTCTATACTCCTGAAAATAGACCTTCCCATATAATACTTGTCCTCCTGAACTTTTAAAGGTCTGTTATCCGGATTCTCCTTTATAAGATCTTTATATATACGCCTTTCCATGCTCCGGATTAACCAGCGCCTTAAACTCGCTTTACTTATCGCAAAATTGGTGGCAAATGAAATTGTTTTAAAGCTTGCTCTTTTTACAAAATCCATCGATACCCCTCTCAAACATATTACGCCATAAGCGATATTAAAGATCTAACTCTACACCAAAGTTCTTTATAAAACTTTTCAACGAACTTTTGTTCACTTCGTAAAAAACCCATCTTTTATACTGCCTCTTCAAAACCAATCCTGCCTCTTCAAGCTTTCTGAGATGATGAGAAATCGTAGGCTGAGAAAGCTTCAACGATTCAACGATCTTCGAAACATTTTTTTCTCCTTTTTTAAGGAATTTCAATATTCTCAGCCTGGTCCTATCCGCCAATAAATATAGAATTTCATTTGTTTCCATCAGTCCTCCTTTATACAAATCTTATTTTAACATATAGATGGCTGTCTATATGTATGGTTTTCAATATAACGTTTTTTAATAATAAGTCAAGGTATATGCAGCAAATTTTGATTTTTAAAAAATGCCGCTTGTATTATGGGCTTTATTCCGTTCCCGATTAAAAAAAGAATATGTAAAAAATTAAGAGTCCTCCTAAGAAAACAAAGAAGATGCCGGATATCAATTTTACAAACTCGACCTTTTTGCTCCAGAATTTATTTAACACAGAAGATCTCATTCCTTTATATGTGGAGAAAAAAACAACTATAAGAGGAAAAACGAACGCAATATTGTACAAAAACAAATAGAATAGAGCTCGAATCCGAAGAGAAGGAACATTACTAACAAACATCAGTGTCGGCAAATAAATCTGTCCGGTGCAAATAAATTCGCTTAAAGAGATAAAGAACCCGCTTACAATCGCTGCTATAAAGAGATTTCTCATCCCCATCTTTTCCCTAATCACTGCGTGAATTCTCTTCTTGATAAACCTGGGCAATTGCAGTTTTGCTTCCCCTGTTTTTCCTTTCTTTATCTTTATATAATCATAAAAAGAAAGAACCCCAAAAGATATCGAAAGAAGAGCGATTATAGCCAAAATAATTTTCTCTATAATATTGGTAATTCTCAAAACACCAATAACTTTGATAAGCCCTAATCCTATAAAGAAATACATCAGGAAGACAACAGCGCTATAAGTAATCCCGATCAGAAGAGTTTCTTTGTTTTTTTTGCCTATCGCAGAGAGAAAAGCTATAAGAAAAATTATTGTAGCAAAAGCACAGGGATTAATCCCATCTATCAAACCCGCCGACAAAATAGTAAATATTCCTACCTTCTCGAATCTTTCTTTTATTTTTTTTCCTGCTTTATCTTTTATTTCGAATATCTCCGCCCAGGGTACTTTAGCTCCCTTGTCTTTATATTTATAAAGAACCTCTCTCAAGTTTACTTTTTGCAAATCTTCACTTGTCAGATAATCTTCTCCGATAAAAAGCATAGGAGTTGTCAACCTTTTGCTCTCCGGAACATTATAAAATTCACAGAACGCCTCATTTAATTCCTTATTTTCGATACTTGTAATATCATATCTTGAGACCGAAAAATTGAAATATTTTTTTTCCAGGAAAGAAAGCTCATACTTCACCCTTTCGCAAGCCCTGCTTTTTGCATCAAAGAAATATACCATTTGCACTTTATCGGAAAGCTTCAAAGTGTCAAAATCGTCTTTCCCTAAAACCTTAGCTTCGATTCCTGCTTTTTGATATTCCAATATTCTATCTTCCAGGAAATCTTCGATCTCATCAACTCCTCCAAGAATATACTTCTCTATAACAATAGCCGGTATTTCGTTGTTAATATCTTCATGTTTTTCTTCAATAGAAACCAAATATTCATAGTTCGATGGGTCAGATACTTCAAAGGACCTAATTTTTAAATTATATTTTTCCTTTAATATCTTCAATATTTTTTCTTTAACAAAAGAGCATTCTTCACAATCTTCCGAATAAAAATATTCAATTAGAACAGGAGAAGAACTAGGCTGAACCTTAACTGTTGCCTTAACTTTGATTTGAACTCTAGGATTTTTCGGATCATTTGTGCGGACATACAAATTCTTAATAACGCCACCTATGTATCGCCGGGATTCAAAAGTAACTTTTATCTCCCCTGTTCCACGGGGAAGAACCAGTTTATCTTTAATTTTCAATTCTCCAACGGTACAACCACAGGAAGAGCGAACTGTTTTTACTTCCAAATTCTCGTTGCCGACGTTTTTAAAAACAAGAGTTTGTATTTTTGTTTCGTTCTGTCCCATCTTGCCGAAATCAACCTCTGTGCTTTTAAACTGAATACGCGGCTCTGCATATAGCCCAATTACAGATAACACCAAATAAAGAATTATAAGTTTTCGTTTAATTCCTATATTTCTAATCATATCAACAACTATACTTCTCACTTACCATTTGTCAAGAACTCCTTGAGGTACGTAAAGCAAAAGATAAACCGACTAACCCCTTTTTGTAAAAATATTTCCTTTACGACCTTAAAGGTCTTGACTTATCAGCGATTTTCATTATAATCTCATTAACAAGGAAGTTAGGAAAAAATATAGATATAAAAAATAAAAAGTTGAAACCTTTAAAGGAGGTGGTGTTTTTTTGCCAAGAGTAACAATTAAAGAGGGAGAATCTTTCGAAAAAGCTTTTAAGCGATTTAAGCGCCTGTGTGAGAAAGAAAAAATAAGGAGTGAAATAAAGAAGCATCAACGTTATGAAAAACCAAGCGAAAAAAGACAGAGAAAACGTAAAGAACTTAGTAAAGGAAGAAGGAGACATTAACGCAAAAACTCATATTCCTATTTTCTGAGTTGCCTCATTTTAGTATCCGCTCGAAACTATTTTTCAATATATTAAAATGAATTTGTTCGACTTAATATCTCTCATACTTATTTTGGGGTTTTGTCTCTGGGGAACTATAAAAGGTTTTATCATTGAAGTTTCTGAAATCGGCGGGTTAATTCTCTCTTTTATTCTCGCCATGTATCTTCCTTTAAACTTAGACATAGGCGGAATGAAATATGTTGTAAGTTTTCTTGCCTATTTTTTTGCAATCAGTATTTGTTTTTCCATACTATCAAAAATTATACATAAAACACCTCTTGTTTTCATAGATAGAATTCTCGGTGCCGCTATAGGAGCCATAAAGGGCTTAATTGTTGTAATAATTATTTCCCTCATTATAAGCTTCATTCCCTTTAAAGAACCAAAAAACAATTTAAGCACTAGCCTTTTTTATAACCTGGCACGCATTGCAAGACCTCCCTTGAGAAATTTTTTAAGAAACAGAATGAAGGAACTCACCAAGTATGAAGAAAAAACGCTTATTCCCCAAACACAGAAAGAAGAAAAACAAAAGCTTGAGGAGAAGCTGCACACAATATAATGAAAAACCTATCGAGCATGATAGGGCTGGATCTACTTTTAGAAAAAATTTCCGGGTATGCCGAATCCGAGCCTGGGAAGAACGCAATTCTCAGTTTAAGCCCAACTATTTCGAAAGAAGAAAGACTCCTTTCTTTTAAACGGCTCACGGAAATAAAACAAGTTACACCTTTGCTTCCCGCTTTACGTATTTTGGAAAAAGATAACATTCCCGAAAAAGGCAAAATATTATCGGGCGAGAAGCTTTTATATTACAGAAAACTATTAGCCCTAACGAATGAGACCAAAAACATTTTCAACGAAAACAACTTACTAGAAAAACTAAGCACTTCCCTTGATCCTGTTTTATCTCTTTGTAAGGAAATATCAAAATTTATAGATGAAACCGGCCTCATAATACCTACTTCTACGCCGCTTTTAAAATCTCTTTTTAGCGAAAAAAAATCGACCGAAGATAAAATAGAAAAGAAACTGCAAGAAATTTTAAAAGAAAAAGACTCTTTTCTGCAGGATAAAATTATCACAACCCGATTGGGGAGAACCGTGTTACCGTTCAAATACAATAGGAAAGGCGAAATAGAAGGAATAATAGTTGACCTTTCGCGAACCCAGAACACAGCCTTTATCGAACCGGGAGAAATCGTCACTCTCAACAACAGAATTTCTGAGCTGGAAAAAGACATAAATAGCGAAAAGAAAAGAATCTTGAAACGTCTGACCGAAAAAGTCAAAGAACATTTTTTCTCCATAAGCAAAAATATTAAGACGCTAACAGAAATAGACTCTCTTAAGGCAAGAATTCGTTACGCAGAAGAATTCAAATGCATCAACCCAGAATTCTCAGAGAAAAGCAACTTAAAATTAAAAAACTGCTACCATCCACTCCTTTTAGGAGAAAACAAAACGATTGAACCTCTTGACCTCGAAATCGGAGAAAATGAGAGAATTCTACTGGTTAGCGGACCAAACGCAGGAGGAAAAACCGTTCTACTCAAGAACTTGGGAGTTAACGTTTTATCATCATTAGCCGGAATACCCATCCCGGCAAAGGAAGGCACGAAAATAGGTTCTTTTGCAAGCGTTTCAGGAATAATAGAAGACGAACAGTCGATGGAGGAAAGCCTGTCTTCCTTTTCTTCTTATATCGTTAGGCTAAAAGAAATTTTAAGTAGTGCAGACCGTAATTCTCTTATCTTGCTTGACGAACTTGGGGGAAATACGGACCCCGTCGAAGGAAGCGCTCTGTCGATCGCTCTTCTTAATGAGCTAAAGAAAAAAGGAAGCCTTGTCATAACCACAACCCACCTGAGCCCTCTTAAATTTTATGCTGAAGAACAAGAAGGAATGATAAACGGTTCAATGGAATATGAAAACGGGCCAACATATCATCTGCAAATTGGCATTCCCGGAGGCTCAAGGGCGATAGTAACTGCGGAAAAATTCGGGTTGCCTCAGAATATCATCGAAGACGCAAAGAAATTTATTGACTCTGAAGTTTTCGAAGCAGAAAAACTAATAGAAGAGCTTTCTCTGCGAAACAGAAAATTACGCGAACAAGAAAAAGAAATATCCAAACTCAAAAAAGATTTTTCGGAATTAAAGAACGAATACGAAAAAAAAATGAAAAACATTAAAGAAGAAAAGAAAAAGATCCTTAATGAAGCGAAAGAAAAAGCCGAAGACATCGTAATCGAAGCACGCTCGATAGTAGAAAAAACGATTAAAGAAATTCAGGAAACAAAAGCTTCTAAAGAATCAATTAAAAAATACAAAAAAACATTCAGCCACCTTTCACAGAAAAAGAAAGACTCAGAAGAAAAAATCGTTAAACTTTCCCAAGAATTTTCCGGAATTGACTACCATGTCGATCTTGATGTTCCGTTAGAAATCTCTGTTCGCGGAATGACACAAGAGGATGCCTGGGAAGCTACCGATAAATTTCTTGACAAAGCAATCGTTGCAAATTATAATACGGTAAGAATCCTTCACGGAAAAGGGAGCTGGATATTACGCAATATGCTTCACAAAAGGTTAAAAGAAGATCCAAGAATAAAAAACATAGATACCCCACCCCATTACGAAGGAGGAGAAGGCATCACAATAGCTGTTTTAAAATAATATGGTGTATATGTTTTTTCTAATTTCAAAATCTGCAAAAACCGCAATGCTGCTCACCACTTTCCTGCCGGGCGGAGGACAATTCTACACCGAAAGATACGTTAAAGGCATCCTGATAGGAGGAGCACAATCCTACCTTATATACCAGGGCACGCAAACACAACTTAGACTATACGAAATAGAAAGAGAATGGAATGGTACAATTCCGGAATTCCAACAAGAAAAAAACGAGTTGCTCGATAAAAGAAGGCAATTTGCCTGGTGGATGGCTTTAGTCTGGACGCTCGGAATTTTGGATGCCTATGTGGACGCGCAGCTTTATAATTTCGAAAGCAATCTCTCTCTCGACAAAACCGGAGACCCTAAAGTAACTCTGTCTTTCAAAATACATTATTAATGTTTCACGTGAAACATTCACTCGAAGAAGCCCTAGAAAAACTTAAAATAGAACCAGACACAAAAAAGACATCTACACTTTTACAGTATATCGAAGAGCTCATACAATGGAACAAAAAAATAAATCTTATTTCAAGAAAACTTACAAAAGAAGAGGTGTTAACAAAACTGATTTTTCCCTCCTTGATTCCCATCAAAATAATAGGCGAAGACGAAAAAATCCTTGATTTTGGAGCAGGAGGAGGAATCGCGAGTATACCTCTAAAAATTTTTAAAGAACAAATAACCCTTCATCTTTTAGAGTCAAAAAACAAACCTATTGTATTTCTCGAACATATCAGCCTGTTATTAGATCTAGATTTAAAGATAATAAACAAATTCGTTCGAAAAAAGGAAGACATAGAAGAACAGTACAACTGGGTTTTTGTTAGAGCTGTAAACACCGAACAAATACCGCAGGGATTAGCCAGCAAAATTTTATACTACGGCAAATACACCGGAGACAAATTTAAACTTAAAAAAGAATTAAGCTTTAAAGAAAACATTATCTCGATATTGGCTTAATAATGTTTCACGTGAAACATTATAGAAAATCTTTTAAAAAACTATATTATTGAGGAGGAAAAATGGATAAATCAATTAGTTTTTGTGGGCTCATATGTAGCGATTGTCCGACCTTTATTGCAACACAAAATAACGACGATATAGAGAGGGAGAAAATCGCAAAAGAATGGACAAAGGAGTATAAGCATGAATTTAAAACTCAGGATATAAATTGCGACGGATGCATATCAAAAGAGGGCAGGCATATAGGTTACTGCAGCATATGTGAAATAAGAACCTGCGCAACGGAAAAATCCGTCAAAAATTGCGCATATTGTAAAAATTATATTTGTGAAAAACTGAGCAAATTCTTCGATATGGCTCCCCACGCGGCAAAATCTCTCGAAGAGATAAGAAAGAGTTTATAAAAATATTTTATTGTCACAAAGACGCTACGGCCAAAGGCAAACTCTACCCCAACTATTTTGGACACAGATAAATGCAGATACACAGGATTTAATTTTAAGTTTTACGAAAAATTAAAAAGATTTTTGGTTGATCTGAGAGGCTAATTTGCGGAAATCGGTGGCCGTTATTAGGCTTTTGGGTTTTGGGGTTGAGGTTTAGTTAAAACAACGAAAAAAAGGCTGTTAATCCTTTTTTATCTGCGTCCTATTATCTTTGTCTTTCGTATTCTCTTTTTGCTAATGCAATAGAGCCAAGCACACCCGCGTTGTCTCCCAGCTCCGGAGTAACGATATATTTTTCGATGTTATCCGTAATCTCAGGAACCTGGATATAATTATTAAGCAAAGTTTTTACTCTTTTGTGTATCATGGGCAACAGTTGCTTTTGTTTCATAACTCCTCCGCCTAGAACAATTCTCTCGGGAGATAGGATACAAATATAATTTATTACTGCAAGAGAAATATATTTTGCTTCCAGATCCCAGGCCGGGTGGTCCCTACCTAATTTTTCTCCCGATTCACCCCAACGATCTTTTATAGCCGTGCCTGAAGCCAAACCCTCGAAGCAATTCTTATGAAATGGGCATTTCCCTTCATACGGATCGGCTTTTCTGTCATGCGGGATAAAAATATGCCCCATTTCAGGGTGGATTAAACCATGTAAAAATTCACCGTTAATTATCCCACCCCCACCAATCCCCGTTCCAATTGTAATATAAATAAAATCCGATACGTCTCGTGCTGCGCCCCACTGGTGTTCGCCGAGGGCTGCCGCGTTTACATCCGTATCAAATCCTACGGGGACATTCAATGCCTCTTTGATTTTTCCGTAAAAATTTGTACTTTGCCATTTGGTTTTTGGCGTAGATGTTATATATCCGTAAGTGGAAGAATTTTTTTTCAAGTCAACCGGCCCAAAAGAGCCGATACCGATAGCCGATATTTTCTCTCTTTTGTTCTGTTCTTTAAAATATTTAATTATCTTCTCAATTGTTTTTTCGGGGGATGTCGTACCAAAACGATATGGTTCACCCAAATCTTTAGGCTTTGAACCAACAGCACAGACGAATTTTGTTCCTCCGGCTTCTATTCCGCCAAACAAACCCATACAGTACTCCTTTTTTAATTTGTCTTATAGAAGGTTTAAAAGAAAAAGAAAGAGTTATCTCGTTTTATTAAAAACTATCTCTCTCTGCATATTCAATATTTGCCCGAGAGGATTCCCGGAAAGACTCATTTCCATTATTACATCCTCATTTATTACGGTATATTCAACCTGATGATCATCCAGAGACACCCAAAAACTACCCCAACTACAGGACCTGCCTTTTATACTCAAAATATCTGTTTTTGATTTCACGGGATTTGAAAGAGATTTAAATTCTATTAAAGCACATATCTCCCCGTTTTTCTTAGCTATTCCTGTCCAGTTCAACTTTAAATTTTTCGTTTTTAACAGTGCAAAATTTTGTACTTTCACTTCCTTACTCTCTAAGTCAGCAGAAAAAAAAGGCTTATCGTACTCAATATTATCCATTCCAACATATGCAACCTCAATCCAGGGAGCGTCCCAGATGAGTGTTTTCATAAAAGTCCTGTCTTCTTCAGGAAAACCTTTGTAAAAATCTCCTTTTAGAATCTCCTCAGAAAGAGCGTATGAAAAACCTTCCATGTAGGCCAGAGGTTTCCCATCCGGAAATTCGCCTAACGTATCCCTGGTCGAAAATATTCTAACATCGCTCCATCTACAGCGAACCTCTTCGCCTTCTACCAAACGAGAAAACCTTCCTTTAATTTGCATACTGCTTACAACATTTCCTTCCATATCTCGATTATACAAAGTTGAGGTTACTTCATACCGTTGAGGTATTTTCTCGTCAAATTTAAGCGCCGATTGCTTCTCGAAACATTCGTCTACACTCTTTGATTTTTCTACTTCTCTCTCTTTACGACAACAGGAAAGACTCCCCGAAAAAAGAACCACCAACAACAAAATTTTAGTAACTGAGAAAAAACTTTTTTTGCTAATCATTTAATCCTCCTTGATTTAGATTTATTTTTATCATGTTTTCCCTTTGTTCCGGATAAAACAAAATTTTTTGTTATGTCAAAACACATAAATTTTAAAATCATCATTCTCATACTCCTTTCATTGTAATATAAAACGAGCTTTATGTCAAGCATGTTTTTCGACGGCAAAAACCCTGAGTTTTTTATGCAAAAAAAACTCAATCAACCCGACTAACCCTACTCTTACCAAAAGCCAGGAGCAGGACCGTAAATACACGTACCCCTAAACAGCACGCTGCAACCGCAAGGAAGTATCTTGTTGTCTATCAATAAGATAGCAAAAAGTTTCTTAGTAATCGTGCCTGCTTGGCCGTCGGGGCCTTGCTAAAGACTTGACATTTAAAAATGTTTACTTATATGTTATAAGAGATATTTTTGTAATATTTTCTAAAGGTCTAAGCTGGTTTACGGCAGTTTTTAAGGTTTGTTTTTTTTGATTTGGAGGCTATGCTATGAAATTAAAAAAGGGAAGTAAGGCAGTCGAGAGTCTGCTTACGTCCTACAAGAGAGATAGAGCTCCTTTTGTTACAGAGCTCACACAAAAGTTCTCTTCAAGGAAGTATCCTTTTGAAGAGATAAATTTAATAAGACAGGTGTTTTTTCCAAAATATTGGAACTGTGGGAAACTTACCAGAAAAGAAAACAGCAAAGAGCTTACCTCAAAAATTGAAAATTTGGGGGAACTATTTACAGAAGGAATAAGCCCTTATGTTGAAGATAAAAATGAAGTTGAAAAAACTGTCGGCAAGGTCTTAGAAAATTTAGGAAAAACGAGAGAGAAACTCAAAAAAGATGTAGAAGCTGCTTATATAGGAGATCCGGCGGCTAAGACTTATACTGAAATCGTTCGCTCTTATCCGGGATTTCTTGCTATCGAAATCCATAGAGTTTCCCACCTTTTATATACATTCGGAGCAGGTGGATATGCCAGGGAAATTTCGGAAGTTATTCATTCGGAAACAGGAATAGATATTCATCCGGGAGCAAAAATTGGCAACCACTTTTTTATAGATCACGGTACCGGCGTGGTAATCGGAGAAACATCGGTTCTCGGTAATTGGGTTAGAATTTATCAGGATGTAACTCTCGGCGTTCTACATTTCGAAAAAGAAGGTGAAGCGGATATTAAAAAAGATTATAAAAGACACCCCGACATTGGCGACCACGTTGTAATTGGAGCAGGTGCTAAAATACTGGGTCCGGTAAAAATCGGCAGTCATGTCAATATCGGAGCCAACTCCTGGATCACTGAAGATATTCCTGATTACACATCTGTCTTTGTCGCCGAACACCCTCGCCTGGAGAAGAGAAAAAGAAACTAAAATGAGCAGAGTAGCAAAAAACATTCTGCGCTTAATAGGAAATACGCCCGTTGTAAAGCTGAATAAAATGCCGGAGAAAAATTCCGCAGAAATTTATTGTAAGCTTGAATTTTTTAACCCCCTTGGTTCAAGCAAAGACAGAATTGGTCTTCACATGATTGAAGAAGCAGAAAGAAAAGGAGAAATAAACCCCGGCGATACGCTTGTAGAACCTACAAGCGGGAATACAGGTATCGGGCTTGCTTATGTATCCGCTGTTAAAGGGTACAAACTAATTTTGGTTATGCCTGATACAATGAGCATAGAGCGAATAAAGATATTAAAAGCATTGGGAGCCGAAATCCTTTTAACTCCCGGAGAAAAGGGAATGAAAGGCGCAATTGAAAAAGCAACTGAGCTGGAAAAACAAAACGGCTACTTTCGCCCGGGTCAGTTTACAAATCCGGCAAACCCCGAAGCACACAGAAAGACAACCGCAAGAGAGATTCTAAAACAAGTTCCGGGGATCGATGCTTTCGTTGCAGGAGTTGGAACAGGCGGAACATTAACCGGCGTTGGAGAAGTTCTTAAAAATGAAATCAAGAATAGAAAAGTTCTTATCGTCGCTGTGGAACCGGAAGATTCACCTGTGCTTTCAGGAGGTAAACCGGGCGCGCACAAAATACAGGGCATAGGGGCAGGTTTTATCCCTGAAGTTTTAAATAAAGAAATAATTGATGAGATAATAACAGTCAAAAACGAAGACGCGTTTTCGACTTCAAGACGGCTTGCTAAAGAAGAGGGAATCTTTGTCGGCATTTCTTCCGGGGCTGCCCTGTGGGCTGCGCTAAAAGTAGCAAAAAGATTGCCCAAAGAAAAAAAGATAGTCGTAATCTTACCCGATACCGGAGAGCGTTATCTCAGCACAGATTTATTTGGATGAAAGAGGTCTTAATTCTAAGACCGAACAAAAAACAAAATGTTTTTTGGGTTGGGGTGCGGCTCTGCGTCCGCTGTGTCTTTGTGTGAGATTATTTTTTTATGGAAGAAATAGGGAAAGTTATCAAAACAAATAAAAATAGAGCAACGGTTCTTATTGAACAACCGGAAAATTGCGAATCCTGCGAATTTGCCAATTTTTGCCGTATGGACAAAAATGGAAAAGAAATAGTTTGTAGAAATAATAAAAGTGCCTTAGTAGGAGATATTGTACAGCTTGACACAAAAAAAAGAAATCTTTTTATAGCTACAGTTTTAAACTTTGTCCTTCCTCTTTTTTTTCTTATTGGTGGCGTTTTTATCGGTAAAAAAGTCTGGCAGACAGATCTTGCCGGTTTCCTGTCAGGTATGAGTCTTATGGTTTTATATTTCTTTGTGTTCTTCTTTGTTGATAAACAGATCTTAAAAAGCGGTCATCTCTTACCTGAAATTGTAGGGATAAAACAAAAAAAGAATACTCTCAGTTAAGAGAGAGCACTCTTCATTCACGAATTTCAACTGCCGTAGCACAATTCTTTAAAAGTTCGGAAGAAGTTATTAAATATTCCTTTGGATAAGGAGTAATTCCCGAAAATTCAGGGGAAAGAGTTTTTGTGTTTCTAAAACCCTGAAGAACATATTTCTTCACGGATTTTATCTTCTGACATATTTTTTTAAGATCTTCTTTGTCCACAATACCCGGCACCATTGTGGTCCTGAATTCGTAATCCTGAGTCCCTTTTATTATTTTTATACTCTCCTCTACATTCTCAAATCCGATCTTGTTTCCAGTAGCAAGGGAATACTTTTCGGGCGAAGATTTTATATCCATCGATATATAGTCAACAAAAGGAAGAACGCTTCTTAATTTATCCGGCAACGTCCCATTGGTATCGATTTTTATATCAATTTCTGCTTCTTCTTTGACTCTTTTAAGAAAAGATGGCAGTCGAGGAGATAGAAGAGGCTCGCCTCCTGTAAAAGATACACCATCAATAAAACCTTTTCTTTCCTTTAATTTCTCTATGATTTCATCCTCAGGAATATCAGGGACTTTCTTCACAAGTTCTGGTATAACAAGATCAAGATTATAGCAAAAAGGACATCGCAAATTACATTCACCTATGAAAACTACTGATGAGATTTTACCAGGATACTCTATTAGGCTGGTACCTAAAAAAGACTTGATCACCTACTTTAATCTTCTTCTGTTTTTAAATATCTTCTTTCTCTGAATTCTTCTCTTTTGCCTTCGTTCCAGTCTTGAACCGGTCTATAATAACCTACCACCCGGGAATAAACTTCAGCTCTTACAGCCAAAACCTTTTCCTTCTCCTCTTTATCAATTTTTTTCAATCTGACTCCTTTTTTCTATCAATTTCCTTTATTTTACTTTATTTAAATACACCTTTAACTCTTTTTCTGTTTTTTCCTCTCCAATCTTTCTGTGAGAGCCTTTTTGCATTTCCCCAAGTATCTTCTTGCTTAGCTCTACAACATCTCCAAACTCTTCCAATTCTTCTTCTGTGTGAGGATACGGACAGTAAAAATGCTCTCCTGATATATAGCCATGAACCGGACATATTGAGAAAGTCGGCGTGAAACTGAAATAAGGCAGAGAAAATCTGCTTACTATTTTCTTCGTAAGATCTCTTACTATTTTCCAATCCTCAATCGCTTCTCCCAAGAATATATGCACGACAGTTCCTCCTGTGAACAGTACCTGAAGAGGATCCTGATGTTCGAGAAGGCTAAAAGCATCATCCACTTCGTCAACAGGAGGATGTACAGAATTCGTGTAATACGGATAACTTGTACCTTTTGTATAAATATCAGGGAACCTTTCCTTATCTTCTCTTGCCAGACGGTATGAAGCACTCTCTGCCGGTGAGGCTTCAAGATTGTAAAGATTTCCTGTATCTTCCTGGAAGTCTGAAATTGTTTCTTTCATAAATTCAAGAACTTCTATTCCCCACTCTCTTCCCTCTTCTGTCATCAGTCCTTTTCCAAACATATTGACGCATGCTTCATTCATCCCTATGAGCCCTATAGTGGAAAAATGATTTGCCCAGTAAGAACCTATAGTTTCTTTTATCTCTCTTAAATAATACCTTGTATAAGGATATAGTCCTTCTTTTGTAAAATCTTCTATAATTTTCCGCTTCAGTTCTAATGATTCCTTTGCCGTTTCCATAATATTTGAAAGCCTATCAAAAAACTCTTCTTTGTCATTTGAAAGATACGCAATCCGTGGAACATTTATAGTTACCACCCCTATGCTACCGGTAAGAGGATTAGACCCAAAAAGCCCCCCTCCTCTTTTTCTTAATTCTCTTTTATCTAATCTGAGCCTGCAACACATACTCCTTGCATCTTCAGGA
This sequence comes from uncultured bacterium, assembly GCA_964474855.1. GTDB lineage: Bacteria > Hydrothermota > UBA3072 > UBA3072 > UBA3072 > JAFGHJ01. Next base: position 5,266 of record CAYYUB010000016.1, on the reverse strand, counting down.
TCCATATCTGACGAAACAAAATTGCTGAAGTAGGGAATTCCATACTTACCTGTCATTTCCCATATAGGTATAAGCTCCTCATTTTCCCACTCAAAATCTTTTGTTATATTATATGTAGGAATAGGAAAGGTAAAAATCCTACCCTTTGCGTCCCCCTCCATCATCAATTCCGCAAAAGCTTTATTTATCATGTTCATCTCTTTTTGGAACTCTCCATAGGTCGCGTCTTTTTCTCTTCCACCTATGACAACTTTTCTGTCCCTGAAGCTATTCGGAACTTTAAGATCCAGAGTAATATTTGAAAAAGGCGTCTGGAACCCTACTCTGGTAGGCACATTTATATTAAATAAAAATTCTTGTAAAGCTTGTTTGGTATCTTTATACTCCAAGTCGTCAAACCGAATAAACGGAGCCAGGAGCGTATCGAAGTTTGAAAAAGCCTGGGCTCCTGCTGCTTCACCCTGAAGAGTATAGATAAAGTTAACTACCTGACCAAGAGCACTTCTTAAATGTTTCGCAGGAGAAGATTCAACTTTCCCGCTCATCCCTCTAAAGCCTTCCTTTAGAAGATCCAACAGATCCCAACCTACACAATAGGGGCCAAGTATTCCAAGATCATGAATATGAAAATCTCCGCTGCTGTGAGCATCTCTAATTCGCGGACTATAAATCTTGCCAAGCCAGTACCGGGCAGTAACTGACGAAGAAACGTAAAAGTTTAAACCCTGAAGAGAAAAATTCATGTTTGAATTTTCTTGAACTCTCCAGTCCTCCTTCTTTAAGTACTTTCCCATTATGCCTTCAACATCTCTAAAGACATCTTCTACTTTACGAGCTTCGTTTCTCTTCTCTCGATAAAGAATGTACGCTCTCGCTACATCCGGCAGTTTCCTTAGCATTAAGGTTTCTTCAACGTAATTTTGAATTTCCTCGACGGTCGGAACATTTCCGATTCTGAAGAAATTCATATAAAGTGAAGTCTCTACCTGATTAGTTATAGAAGTAGCATCTTCTTTTGCTCCTATTGCTTTCAGAGCTTTAGCAATAGCAACGCTTATCTTCTTCTTGTTATACGGAACAACTTTTCCAGACCTTTTTCTAATAAGCCATTCCATTAATTACCCCTCCTTTAGGACTAAAATATAAACCATTATTTACTAGAGATACGAAGTTTTCACTTTTTTCGAATACCGAAAAAACCCTATAATTTCAATTGTTAATATAAAAAGACTCATTTTATGCATTTTGTATGTCTATTCTTATAATAAAAAATCGTTTTCATAAGTCAAGGGGTTCAACCATGATTTTTTTACAAAAATCAGTATTTTTTTCATTTTTTTGTTTTCTCCTATCTCACGATTCAAAAACTTGACTTTAATGTTTACCATGTTAACTTCTAAAAATATGAAAGCTCTAAGCAGATATGTTATTATAAGAAAATTGCTGCACATCTTGACCGCGTTGATTCCAATCTGCTATATTTTTCTTCCAAGGTTTCCTATGGTCATAAGTCTTTGTATTCTGGGAATCTTTTCTCTGCTTATTGACTTCCTTCGCCTTGAGATTAAGACAATCGGTGATTTTTTTGATCGTTGTTTCGGAAAATTACTCTGGGAAAAGGAGAAAGAGACTTTAACAGCCGCTACTCATTTTGCGGTTGCCGCTTTTCTCTCCGTATATTTTTTTGATAAATGGATAGCTATTGCGGTACTGCTTTTTCTTTCGCTCGGAGACACGGCCGCCCATATTATAGGTGTACGATGGGGGAAGAGTCGCCTCAACACGGAAAAAACGGTAGAAGGAAGCCTTGCTTGTCTTTTGATATGTTTGGGTATCTCTTTTCTTTTACCTCAACCCGCACTAATTGTTCTGTTCTCAGGGGCACTTGTTGCCTCTCTTGTTGAATTCTTCCCTTTTGGGATCGACGATAATTTTACACTTCCTTTGATATCGGGAGCCGCAATGGAAATTATTGTTAAATTGCTCTAATTCCTCAGCCTTGCCTCACCAAAGTCTTTAACAAAAAAAGCCCACACATAATGTGGGCTTTAATGAAGAAACGTTCGTTGAAGTTGTAAGGGAATTATATTATCTATAAACCACAGATAAATTAAAATGGTTTTCTTCTCGCAAAGCAGGGTCCATTTTTATAAGAGCGCTACTTGCAGCGGACAGATTTAGGGAAACTCGTCCAAAATCAAGCCCCACTCCGCCAGTGAGAAATATCTGATCGTAACTACCTGGGTCAAAAACAATGCCAAGTTTTATAGGAGAAGGAGTTGTATAAAAACCTGCGCTAAAAGACAGTAATTCATTAAACCTGTATTGCCCGCCAAAATGTAATCTGATTATATTTCTATAATCATCCGCGCTCCTCTCTCCTTCTGAATAAGCCAGCGTCCAGTGCATATACTCCGCTGAGACATTAAGACATATTTTATCTTTCAAATTTATTCCGGTCCCGAACCCCAGTACAAGGGGCAAACCTTCATCTCTTTCGATCGAATAACTTGTGTCAGAAAACAATGGCAAATATCTGTATGCTTCTCCAAAACCTTTCTTAACAAGAACACCAAAAGACAGAATATCGCTTGCCTTATATTGTAAACCCAGACAGGGTTCAATACCGTATTTATCCGTAGTAATAGAAAGACCAACATACTCAGGATTGCTCTCAGGATCGTCAGGTTCAAAAGACTCTCTCGAGCATTTCCAGAATGCACCCATATTCAACCCAACAGAAAATTTATCATTTATTGCTTTTCCGATTGTCGTATTTAAGAAATAAAATCTTTCCGATTGAACATACTCCCCGGGAATAAACCTCAAAAAAAACGGATCCACGGCGGCTAATGAGACCATATCATTTTTGCTCGCAGACAAATAGGGAACAGATAAAGATAGACCTAAGAAGAAATCATCTCCAATCGGAAGAGCAACCCCCAGATAGTCAGGGAAAGCGTAATCCAATCGATAATTATAAACCGGCATAGGAACAGAAGACATTCCTCCCTTTGTTAACTTATAACTACCGAAAATATTTAGTTTCTCGACGATAGCAAATGCCGCAGGATTATACAATCCACACTCGACACTACTGTTTAGCCCTATGGGAGCTCCACCCACGCCAAGAGAATAACCGCCTACATCATTCGGCTGATAATAATAACTACAAACAAAAATAAACAAAGAAAAAAATAACATTGTCGTACCTCCTTTTTATAAACAGAATACACAAAAAACCGTGAAGATACTCCAACAAACATTAATAACAAAGTCCTTGTTTTACAATTATAAAGGTTTGTTTTAGTTTGTAAAGGGTTTTATTTTCGTATTCTTCGAATCCGAGTTAAGATGAGAGTTGAGAATTTTAAATTATGAACTATATGAATTATGAATTTTGAGTTTTGAATTGAAAAATATTTTTCCCCATAAATACATGTTTTACATGTGGGAAACAGGTCTTAGGTCTTAGCGAAAAGTAGATTTGTGTTATTCGTGCAATTTGTTGTTTCTTTTCAGTTGTTTTGGTTGGGTTGGGATTCTGGATTCTGGCTACTGAATTCTGTATTCTTATTACAATGCTTCGTCTAATATTATGGGTTTCCCATCAGAAATTCTTCTAACGTACCTTGAATCTATGAAATCGACCCATTTTTTTCCCGCAAGATATCTTGCTAAAGCTTCCTCCGGATTATTTGAAAATATAGATAAAAACTTAAGATAAGAAAAACCAAGAAGAAGATTATCTTCAACTTCATATAAATTATAATCCATTTCGCTTAACTTTTCTTCTTCCTCTATAGTCAAGCCAACTGAACCAGAATATAAGAGAACTTCTCCAATATAAGCAGCTGTTCCGGTCATTACTTGAGTAAGTCCTTTAGCGTTAACCTTGCTGGTAGCGCTCGGAATAAAATCGCTTTCAGCTTGAATCCAACGAACTACAACCGGCCACCTCATCCAGAAACGAACGGAATAATCATAAGCTCTTTTGATTGTTTCGCTATCGCCTCTTACTCCGCTGGACCTGGCATACAATAAAGCTTGATGACGTAGTACTTCGTATTCTTTATGCCACCTTATCTGCGTAGCAGGAGAAAAAAAAGGTGAGGGAATTAGAAGGAACATAAAGATTATTACTGTTAATAACGGACGATAATTTTTACTCTTTTTTATTTTAAAAATCATCCTATATATAATTTACTTCAATTTCCGATTTTCGCAAGGTTTTAGAGACATCATTCGGCTTTTGTAGACAAACTATAAAATATAAATTATATTTTTTCTCGATAAAATATAAAAGCTCTGCAGTACAACAAGTACTACAGAGCTCATCTTAACCATTAGAAACTTAAAATAACAAGGAGGTATAAAAATATTTTTGCTTATTTATAAAAACCTTTACTTAAAGCCTTGTACCCCTTCCTCCTGTTCTTTCTTATATTTTCTCAAACTGTCAATTTCTTCTTTTAAATCCTGAAAGGATTGAGAGGCTCGAAATCGTGTATATAACTGATTGTTTTCGCTTGAATATAATTGTTTTAAAAGTTCTTCTCTTGCTTTTCCGACTGGAAACTCCATAAGTACAAAAGCCCTATATCCTTTACCTTCCTTTTTAACTTTGGTTTTATTCTCTCTTGAGCCCACAAGAGTTTGATCTACAACATTTTTAGAAACTTTAGTAAACTGAGTTAGAAGCTCAGAGTCTTCTGCCCCTCCCACTTCTTCGTCAAATTTCTTAATTAATGCCATAATATGGGACTCAAGATTTTCGGCTATATCAAGTCTTGCTTCTTGTTTTGCTTTATCTATAGCAAGCTGTAGATCTTGCGAAGTGGAAGTGGCTTTCCCAAATATATAATTTGCATCTTTGGGAGGATTTAGATACCAATCGGGGAGTTCTATGTCACCCACTTTCGTTACACCGCTAGAAGCGCAACCAATAATTAAAAGTACTAAAACTGAAATTCCAAAAAGCAACTTCTTCATACTGCCTCCTTTTTTTTCGTTATATTTAGTATAGAAAAAAACGTGGAAAAGTCAAGTACTTAAATATTAGGAGTTTTATGACCTTCTTTCAAAAAATAAAATATCAAAGATAAAAAATCAAAATGGCAAATTAAAATGTAAATTTATCTTTTAAATTAACTCAAAAATCTGAAAAATTTCGTGTTATTGTGTAATTTGTTGTTTCTTTATTTGCTAAAGTCATTGACAAAACCGATATTCCTTTTATTATACCAAGAAAAAAGGAGTAATAATG
>CAYYUB010000015.1:0-23577 GCA_964474855.1 uncultured bacterium | reverse complement strand
ATAGTAGCTATGATAATGGTGATCCGGAAGCATCCAGGGTAGATTTGTCCGAAGGCAAAATTGCAGGACTTTCCTTGGCATACTGCGACAATGATAGTATCAATGAAGAGCCTAAAACACGTGATAACTTTTTCGGGTCTGTATCGGTTCCTGAAGAGGAATACAATGATCACTGGATAAACGCTGACGGATTTGGTACTATCGAGTTAATTGGCGACGGATCGGGTATCGAGGATGATTTTACAAATTCGGAGATATCTTTTCTGAATTATCCAAATCTATTTGAAGATAAAACAATCATTGAATTTGAACTTCCGAAATCTTCAAAGGTTACGATTGATGTACTAAATGTTCTGGGTCAGCCGGTAGATACCGTAATCGAAGCAAGATTTGAGCGCGGCAGGCACACAGTGCAGTGGATTCCTGAAGGTATTCCTTCCGGTATCTATTTCTGCCGAATGCAAACGAGTTCGTTTATGGGGACCAAAAAGTTACTGATCATCAGATAGATTATATGTCCTTTGAGAAATTTAAGAATCGAACAAGCATACACTCTAGCACAATCAATTTGAAGAACGATTGAAATATCTTAGGACTCACGACCCTAGATTTACGCAGTTCGAGGAATAGAGGAGCACAATAAATCCGTTTGAATCTGCGCCTTAATCTTAGGATTTAGTAACAACAAAAAATATAATCCTGTAAATCTATGTTGATCCTGTCTAAATTTCTGGGTTTTGGGGTAGGGCAAAACAAATATATTTTTTTCTCTGTGTTCTTTGTGTCTCTGTGTGAGATTAATTCGGCGTTGTTGGTTGGGTTTTAAACAAACAATATTAAAATGTTGGGTGTTGTGTGGCTCTGTGTTCTCTGTGCCTCTGTGGCGAAAGAAAAACTCCTTCCTTGACTTTTTCTTCAAAATTACGATTATGAATTCATAATGAATGTTGCAATATTAAGTAATTCCTATGGTGAAGACAGAAGTGGGGCTTTGATTGCAAAAGAGCTAAAAAGTTTAAATAAAAAAATAAAAATCAGGGCTTTTCCGCTAATTTCTTTCGGAGAGGAATACGAGAAAAGAAACATCAAAGTAATAGGTGGTCATCCACCTCCTCCCTCAGGGGGATTTTTTTTGAAAAGCACAAAAGAATTCTTTGCAGATATCTCAAAAACTTTTTTTCTTCCGTTCTCTTATATAGATCGCCTTCGCATATTCAGAGAAAGGACTCATACTTTAATAGTTATAGGAGATTTTCCCTTATTGATTCTCGGATATATTTCTTTACGTAAAAAAGCCTATTTTCTCGAACAATGTAAATCCAATTATATATATCCACATTTACCTTTTGAAAGATTTTTTATGCGAGAATTGACAAAAAAGGTCTTCACCCATGATAAAATTACCGCAGATGATTTAAAAAAGAAAGGTATTGATGCCGATTTTGTCGGTAATCCGATGATGGACGATTTATCAGAAGAAAATAATTATTTTCCTGTCAAAGGGAAAATTCTTATAGGGCTACTCCCAGGCTCAAGAAAAGAAGCCTATAATAATATGGAAAAAATCTCGGAGGTGGTAGAAGAACTTCTTACAATGAATAAAAATTTGCATTTTGCCGTTGCTCTTTCCGAAACTGTTGACAAAAATAAAATGATAAATATTTTATCTGACCTATCAGGTGAAATTGAATTATGTTATGGTAGTTTTGTTGATATTGTAAAAAAGTCACACCTTGTTATAAGTCTGGGAGGAACTGCAAGCGAGCAATCTCTTTATCTTGAATCCCCGGTTATATCTTTCCCCGGAAGTGGAGCACAGAACACCAGGAGCAGACTTAACGGTCAAAAAAAAATACTGGGAGAAGCATTCATACGACTTCCGTATGAACCAAAAAAAATCGCTGAAAAAATTTTAGAGATAATTGAGGATAAAGACCTTTTGGAGAAGCTCAAAGCAAAAGGAAAACAAAGAACTGGGGAATCCGGCGGAGCCAAAAAAATAGCGGATTATATATATTCTAAAGAAGCAAAAACGAGTATTAACCACAAAGAACATGAAGGAGCATATGATTAAAAATAAAGAAATAAAAAAACAAAATAAATTGTTCTCTGTGCTCTCTGCGGTAAATATATCCGGAGTAGGGCTCTGTGTTTTTTCCAGGTAGAATGAAGAAGAAAATCGAAGCAACGATAATTCTTCCAACCTATAATAGACTTACAGTACTCAAAAGCTGTTTGCCCTCACTTTCAAATCAAACAACGGAGGACTTTGAAATCTTACTCATAGATGACTGTTCTTCAGACGGAACCGAGGAATACATTAAAAGTGCCAACTTTCCGAATTTAAGATATATTCGAATGAAAAAACATAGTGGTCCATATTACGCCAGGAATCTTGGCATAAGGGAAGCAAAAGGAGAAATAATCATATTCATCGATTCCGATGTAATTGTATTTCCGGACTTCGTCGAAGACCATATAATAATGCACAAAAAGAAGGAAGATATTGTTGTTCAGGGTATGGTAAAACATATAAAAAATATCAAAGCAGTTAATATTAACAAATTTTATCTGCCAAATGCCCTTTGCCTTAGAACTTTTATAACACAAAATGCGTCTGTAAGGAGAAAATATCTTATAGCTGTTGGTGGATTTGACAAATTTGGACCTGAAATCGGATATAAGGACGTAGATATGGGATTAAAATTAATGGACCTGGGACTGGTATGGGTATACGGAATAAGAAGATGCAAGGCTTTTCACATTGACGGAGAAACAACGGAAAAAAGCCTTACGGACACCTTTGAGAAATGGACAAAACAAGGAGCTTCCGCGTACTATTTTGTAAAAAAATGGGGAAAAAGAGGAGAAAAATATGCACGAACGAAAAAAGCTCTTTTCTTTTCCCGATTATTGAATACTAAAAATTGGGTTGAAAGGGAAAATGTTCCTAAAATGATTGTTCAAAGCAAAAGAAATCTTGGACTAATTGCAGCTTTGCTTAAAGGAATAGCTCGTTATCATTATAGAAGCAAAGGAATAGAAAAAGCAATAGAAAATGAAAGCATCAATAATAGTAGTAACACATAACCGCGGACCTATTCTAACCCACTGCATAGACAAATTGCTGGATCAGACAGTAGATGATTATGAAGTTATAGTAGTTGATGATGGTTCAACCGACAGAACCAGAGAATTAATGAGTAAGACTGATAACCCACAATTTTTATATCTAAGAAACAAAAAAAATATGGGACAACCATTTTCCAGGAATAGAGGGATAAAAAGCGCGAAGGGAGAAATCATAATGTTTGTTGATTCTGATGTACTTGTAGACAGAAAATTTATAAAAGATCATCTTAAGATTCATGAAAAGGATGATAAATTGATTGTTCAGGGAATGGTAAGGCATATAAAAACCCCGCGTGATTATGGTAAGCCAAGTCTTCGAATCGATGGTCTTTGTCTTGTAGGTCTTGTCACACAAAGTGTTTCTATCGGAAAGAAATGGTTAGAAGAAGTGGGCGGATTAGATGAGTCTTTCGGAGTTACTATGGGATATGAAGATATAGAATTAGGAAGACGACTGAAAAAAATCGGACTTAAGACTGTTTATGCTTGGAAGAGTTGTCTCGCATGGCATGTAGATGGGTATGAAACCAATGAACGTTTGAAGGCTGTTTTTAGTAAAGCTTACATGTTTGGTAAAAATGCAGTGAGATTTTCTCAAAAATACGGGAAAAATGTTGCAGCCCGACATCTTAAAAAAAGTTATGTTGATTTCATTACAAAGGTTTTCGGAACAGGACACTGGGTAGAAAAAAAAGGAATAAATTACCTTATGACCCATAAAGATAGTTTGTCTTATCCTTTTTTAAAGTGGATAATTAAATATCATTACAGAAGCAAAGGCATAAGAGAAGCGCTTGAAGAAACATCAAAATAAATTGAAAATAATTGAAGAAAAATTCTTAAAAAAGCCTGATTTTACAATGGGGGTTGACAACGATTTACTGGAAATTAAATTGTGGCGTCCCACAAATAAATACATAAAATGAGAAGGAGGTAGAATGAGTATAGATTTACAGAAATTAAATGCAGAAGCACAGGAGAAAAGCGCTATAATAGAGAACCTTTTCGCGGAAATAGGCAAATCTATCATAGGGCAAAGAGAAATTTTAGAGAAAACCATAATTGGTCTCCTTACAAGAGGGCATATCCTAATTGAAGGAGTTCCGGGTCTTGCGAAAACTTACATAATAAAAACACTCGCGTCAGCTGTTAATGCTACTTTCAGAAGAATTCAATTCACCCCTGACCTTCTCCCTGCAGACATTACCGGAACCCAGATATACAATCAAAAAACAGGTGATTTTACCCCGAAAAAAGGACCTCTATTTGCAAACTTTATACTATCTGACGAAATAAATAGAGCTCCTCCAAAGGTTCAGAGCGCATTACTTGAAGCAATGCAGGAAAGACAGGTAACGATTGGGGATGAGACTTATCCTTTACCTGAACCTTTTATGGTTCTTGCAACCCAGAACCCGATAGAACAGGAAGGGACATATCCTCTTCCCGAGGCTCAAGTTGACAGATTTAAACAGAAATTGGTCATTGACTACCCTAATAAGGAAGAGGAAAAAAGAATCATGAAACAGCAAACAGCTGAAGAACTCCCTCAAACAAAACCGGTTGTAGACATAAAGAAGCTGAACTCTCTCAGAGACTTTATTTTTAAGATACACGCCGATGAAAAGATAAGGGATTATATCGTTGATATAGTATTCGCTACCAGGAAACCTTCCGACTATGGATTGGAAAAGCTTGACGTATATATCAGATACGGAGCTTCCCCGAGAGCTTCTATTTATCTTTTTGAAGCCGCAAGAGCACACGCATTCTTGCAGAAACGTGGTTTTGTTATTCCCGAAGACGTAAAAGCTATGGTATACAATATTCTACGACACAGAATAATATTGTCTTACGAAGCAGAAGCGGAAAGCGTAAAAGAAGAAGATATAATTAGAGACATTTTAGAAGCAGTTGAAATCCCCTAGCGCAGAAAGCCACAACAAATGATAAAAAAAAGATCACCACAGAGAACGCAGAGAAAAAAAGGGAAATAGCCACTGATGAACACAGATAAACAAAGTCTAAAAAAACTCTGTGCTCTCTGTGGTAAAAAAATCCGGAGTGGTGGGCATGTGGGCTCTGTGGTTTAGTTTTTGAGCAGGGAATTATGGAAGAACGCATTAGAGATATACTCAGAGAAGTAAGGCAAATCGAAATAGAATCCAAAAAAGTCGTAAATACTCTCTTCGGCGGAGAATACAAAAGCTCATTTAAGGGCAAAGGTATGGAGTTTCACGAAGTACGCGATTACATTCCCGGAGACGATGTAAGAAATATCGACTGGAATGTAACAGCCAGAATGAATCATCCTTTTGTCAAGCGATTTGTGGAAGAAAGAGAGCTTACCATTTTTATAATAGCCGACTGCAGCGGTTCAGGCGATTTCGGAACAAAGAAAGAAAAGAAAAAAGACCTGATAGCCAGAATAGCCGCTCTTTTTGCCTTTTCTGCCGAAAAAAACAACGACAAAGCAGGTCTTTTGATGTTTTCGGATAAAGTAGAACATTACCTGCCTCCCGCAAAAGGAAGAAGGCACACTCTTCATATAATCCGGGACATATTACTCTTCAAAGGGGAAAGCAAAAAAACCGATCCCGTGCCGGCAATGGAATTTTCCCAAGAAGTGCTTCGCCACGGTTCTATCGTTCTTTTCATTTCCGACTTCCTGGGAAAAACTTTTGACGTGAATAATATAAGAATGCCGCTCTCTCTTATGGCAAAGAAATTCGATCTTATCCCGATTATAGTCCGTGACCCTCTGGAAGTCGAACTTACGATAAAGGGAAAAATAACTTTTCGGGATGCGGAAAGCGGTAAAATAAGAATGTTTGACGGGAAAGAACTGTCAAACAAACTCAAAGAAATCCGCAGTGCAAGAAACGAAGAACTTTACCGCCTGTTTAACATAAATGGTCTGGACAGGATAGAAATCACAACAGGAGAAGACTACGTCGGCTCCATTCATCGCCTTTTCCAGAGGAGACTGCCTTGATTATCTTTTATCTTTTCTCGTTGCTGCATCTTCAGATAACACCTGACTCTGCAACCGTTGGAGATACTTTGACTTTAAATATTAAAGGAGCACTACCCGATTCTGTCGTGATTATAAAGCCGGACTCTTTCCCTGATATCATAATCTTAGACTCGCTTAAAAGAGTTTCCGACACCTCTGCTATCGTACATTTTACTTCCTTCTCGACAGGCCCGCAGGAATTCAAATTAAAAGCAGACAAAGATACCCTGAAGGTAACTTACCTGATAAAATCAATTCTGGAACCTGAAAACAAAGGGATATCACCAATATGGGGTCCTTATGGCTTCTTTAACTGGCATTATCTCCTATTCTTACTAATTATTCCTCTTGGTCTTATCTTTTACCTTTTGTTTACAAGGTATAGAAAGAAGAATACAAAATTGATTGAAGAAGACCAGATGGAACCCGGAGAAGAAGCTTTAAAAAATTTAAAAATAATTGAAGAAAAAGTTTCGCAGTGGAATTGGAATAAACTCTACACTTCTTTATCTTACGTCTCCAGAAGATATATGGAAAGAAAGGCAAAAATTCCTGCTGCAGAAGCCACAACATCCGAACTGCTTGTTTTGATAAAGAAAGAAAACCTTGATATATTTTCCCCTCTGGTAAGACAATTCCCCGCTTGGGATTTGATAAAATTCGCCGATAAAGAATCAACACAGGAAGAATTTTATAAAGACATTGCTTTGGTCCGAACGGTAATAGAACAGAAGGAAAAGAAAGAGGAAGCTGATGATACACTTTAATAACCCATTTTATCTTATCGGCCTGGTTTCACTGCCTCTTTTCTATTTCCTAAACAAAAGAAGAAGAAAACCTTCTATCCTTTATTCCGATACTTCTTCGCTGGGAATCAAACCTGCAGGTGAATTCTATACATACTTAAGGAATTACCTGATACTACCAATTATGGCATTAATGTTTGTCGGGCTTGCCCGCCCTCAAAAGGGATACGAAACGGAAATCATAAATAAAGAAGGAATCGATATCGTACTGGTTATGGATATATCCGGTTCAATGAGAGCTGCAGATTTTAAGCCTAATCGCATGGAGGCAGCAAAGAAACTCGGTAGTGAATTCGTAGATATGAGGAGCGGTGATAGAATAGGGCTTGTTGTATATGCACGGGAAGGGTTGATACAAGCTCCTCTGACTCTTGACCATGACTTAATCAAGGAACAGATTGAGTCTCTTGAATTTGATCTTTTGCCGGATGGAACTGCGATAGGAATGGGAATAACCTACGGAACTTTTCTCCTGTCCGGTTCGACCAGTAAAAACAAAATCATGGTGCTTCTCACTGATGGAAGAAACAATGCCGGCAACATCGATCCTGAAACTGCGGCAAAAAACGCTCTCGATGCGGGAATAAAGATTTATGCAATCGGAATCGGGGAAAGAGGCCAGGTACCTTATCCTGTCCAGAATGTTCTTGGAATAACGCGCTATGTGAATGCCGATTTTGAAATTAACGAAGAAGTTCTGGAAAAAATCGCGGACGAAACGAGGGGAAAATATTTCCGCGCCACTTCCAGCGAAACCCTTAAAGAAATTTATGAAATAATTGACAAAATGGAGAGAACAATCTTTAAAGTCGAAAAGCTCGCCAAATATAAAGAAAAACTGCATTTGGTTCTTATCCCTGCCATAATTATATTTATTATCATTTTTATAGAACCAATCGTTTCAAGGAGAATACCGTGAACTGGGCTTCCCCGCTTTATCTGAATTTCCTATGGGTTGTGCCGATGGCAATAACACTCGTGTTCTACGTTAGACAGAGAAATAAAAAAATACTAAAAAACATTGCCGATAAAGATTTGCGGGAAGTTATATGGAAAGAAGACAGAAAAAAATCTTTATGGAAAGAAATTCTATTGGTTGCATCTTTAACATTTTTAATCCTTGCGTCAGCAAGGCCAAGATGGGGCAAACATTTGACAATTACCCAGGTGGAAGGATATAATGTCGTTTTCGCGCTCGACGCTTCATCAAGCATGCTTGCTCAGGATGTAAAAGGAGGACGTCTGGGCAAAGCTAAAGAATCGATAAAAGCTGCATTGAGTCAACTGCCCGGAAGCCGCTTCGGTCTAATCGGCTTCTCGGGAAATGCTTATAAATTATGTCCGTTAACCACGGATGTAAATTCCTTCCGGCTATTTGTCGACCTGGTAGAGCCTTCACTTATACCGACTGAAGGAACCGATATCGGAGCTGCCATAAGAAAATCCATGGAATTGTTTTCGGAGAAAATAAGCGGTTCAAAGATTATCATATTGGTAACCGACGGAGAAAACACGAGAGGAGATCCGAGGGTGGATGCTTTGAATGCAAGAAAAGAAGGAGTAAAAATATTTACGATTTCCGCGGGGACAAAGGAAGGCGCTCCCATTCCAAAATATGACGCGGACGGGAAATTTTCCGAATACCTGAAAGACGACAATGGAAAACCACACATATCTATCGTAAATCAAGACATGCTGAAATTAATCGCAAGAGCGGGAGACGGAGCTTTCCTGGAGGGGGAAGGTGTCGAGTTGGGTATTTTAATAAAACTATTTAAAGGTCTTCGTACCGGAGAATTTTCTTCGGAAAAAGTAGAACATTACCAGGAAAAATATATTTTCTTCTTAATACCCTCTCTTTTATTTCTTATAATCGCCAGCTTGATTAAAACGGGGAAAGAATGATACTGCTTATTTTAATTGCTCTGGATATATCTCCTTTAGTAAATAAAGCCAATAAACTTTATAAAAAAGAAAAATATGAAGAGGCTTACGAGATATATAAAAACGCCTCGATACTTAATCCGGATAATGAAAAAATAAAATTCAATCTGGCTGATTGTGCGTATGAATTAAAAAGATTCAGAGAAGCCGGCGATGAATTTGCACGTGTAACCACATCTAAAGATAAAGATTTACGCGAAAAAAGTTTCTATAATCTGGGAAACGTGTTCATGGAAGCAAAGCAGTACGATGAAGCTATCTCCGCATATAAACAGGCTCTGTTATTAAAACCAAAAGACACCAGGGCTAAAAGAAATCTTGAAATAGCCAAAATGATGAAAGAACAGCAAGAACAAAATAAAGATAAAAACGAAGACGAGAATAAGGAACAGGACCAACAACAGCAGCAACAGAATCAACCGCAACAACAACCGCAGCCCACACCGCAGGACAAAATCAACGAAGCTCTTAAAAACGATCAGAAAGAAACAATGAAGGAAGCCCTAAAGCGTAAAGGAGGGAGGGAAGAAAACGCCGGTAAATGGTGATATTAATACTTTTCTCTTTAACGTTCACAGCCTCAGTGGACAATACCATTGTCCCTATGGGAGAATCATTCAATGTAAGTGTAACCGTTGAAGGAGAAGACCTTTCAGGTATAGGAGAACCCTCCTCTCCGAGTATTTCCGGGATTGATATTCTCGGTTCCTCAAGATCCCAATCCACACAGATTAATTTCATCAACGGAAAACTGACGAAATCTACAAGCCTCACTTATGATTTTCAGATGATCGCAAAAAAAGAGGGAACTTTCATAATTCCTCCCTTTACCTTAAAGCATGGCGGAAAAACTTATTCGACAGACCCGATAAAAATCAGTGTTCAGAAAGGCGTTCCCCGGCAAAATGTAACTCCTTCGAATAGATACGATAATATGGAAACGGACACAAGAGAGTTCAAATCTGTTTTCCTTGAAAGCGAAGTTTCAAAAAGTTCATTATATCCCGGAGAACCCTTAATTGTAACCCACTATCTTTACGCGAAAACAAACCTGTCTGACGTACAGTTGGTCGGTCCTCCAAGTTACGAAAACGTATGGGTTGAAAACATACAATCCCCCACAAGATTAACCACCATAAGAGTAACAAAAAACGGAATCGGCTATCAAAGAGCTCTGATAAAACAGGATATTCTTTTCCCTCTGGGAGAAAAGAATGTTCAAATCAATCCGTTTTCCATACAGGTTTTAATAAGAGGAGATATGTTTTCATTCTTCGGCGAAAGAAAAACAATTTCATCCGAACAGAAAACAATAAAAGTAAAACCATTCCCAACCGATCGTCCTGAAGAATTTATAGATGCGGTCGGCAAGTTTACGGTATCCGCAGAGATAGACACTTCAAATGTTAAAGTAGATGCTCCTTTATCCTTAAAGATAACTATAAAAGGGGAAGGGAACTTGAGTCTGTTGTCAGCTCCAAAATTTCCGGAAACAAGAAAACTTACAACTTATGACCCGGAATCCAGCGTGAATACCCAGATATCCGGAAACTCTATGAAAGGAGAGAGAACGTTTACCTATCTTATAACTCCGAAAGTTTCGGGTATAATACAGATTCCCGAGATAAAATGGGCTTATTTTGACATTAAAAATAAAACATTTGTGAAAAAGAAAATAGAACCGTGGCAAATACAGGTTAGACCGGGAAGCGAGTTAGCAGGAGAAGAAGAAACAAATCAAATAAGTAAAGATATTGCCTATATTTTGCCTGTAAACGATAAAAATGTCTCTCTTATGCCGAAATTCTTACCTTTATACTTTTTACCATCCATTATCTTTCTGATTTTATCCGCTTATTATGTAATGGACGCAAGGAAAACTTTAGGCGACAGAAAATATGCGAGTTTAAAAGCTATACCAAGAGAATTAAAAAGAGGTTTCAAGAAACTGGAAAAAGAAATAGAAAACAACAATCCCGTTCAATTTTATGAAGACTTAACCCGGCTTCTTTTAAAATTCCTGAAATTAAAATTTCATCTGAACCCCTTCGGCATGCAAAAGAAAGACCTTATTTCGGAACTACGCAATAAAAAAGTCCCGGAACAATCTCTTCCTTTGCTTTCAGAACTACTCGAGAGGAGTGAAACAGTCCGTTTCACATCGTTAAAATTGGAAAAGAAAGATATGAACAGAGATTTAAAAACAGCAAAAGAGGTAATAAATGCTTTATATTAGTCTTTTAATGTTGTTTTCTCAAACCTCGCTATCCGTGGAAGAATGCTATAAAAAAGGAGAATATTCAAAAGCCCTTGAAGGATACAAAGAATATCTTGATAGAGGTATCCAAAATCCTGAACTATATTTAAACATTGGAAACTGCTACTATAGAATGGGCGATTTTGGTGAGAGTCTATTATATTACAGAAAAGCATGGTTTCTCTCTCCCGGGAATAAAAATATAACCAATAACATTTCGCTGTTTTCAAAAGAAGAATCAAGTGCGAATCCTTTTATCTCTTTCTTTTCGAAAATGATAGACAGGATCTCTCTAAGAGTTTTCTCTTATCTTTTAATTACATCCTTTTCTCTTCTGATTATAATCGTTTCTATACGTCTTATTCAAACGGTAAAATTAATAAATTTTCCGGCTAATCCTTTACTCTTTTTATCCGGTCTGTTTTTTGCCTTTTCTCTCATTGGGTTTTCGATTTGGCACGCAAGAGTAAAATCCAATTGGGTTGTGACAACCGAAACGACTATAGCGTATAGTGGTCCGGATGAGCAATTCAAGGAACTTATGCGAGTGGATGAAGCGGAAGAAGGCTCTTTGATAAGAAGAGACGGCGGATGGTGGCTGGTTCATTTTTATTCCGGAGCCGGCGGCTGGATCGATTCAACCACCGCTTCCCTTGTTATTCCAAAATAATCTTTTACGCTATCAGCTGACAGCTTTCAGCTAAACCCACTCCACAGAATCCAAATTAGCCATGGATTAACACTGATCTTTTTATTGTTTTAACTTCCCAACCTCCTAACCCCCTAACTAAAAAAACGAATAACACAAGTGATTTTTGTTTGTTTTTTCTAACCATCAACTACTATTGCGTTAACGAAAAAAACGGTTGGCGGCGAGCGGAGAGTGCTTTTGCTACATTATTTTGCCTTTATAACTGTTATATTCTTGGATGCCCAGGCTACAATTTCTCTTCCCCGGTGTAATATTGCGAATATTTTTACGTTTCTTTGATCTATGCCTTCAGGAAGTTTATTCGCCTGGAATTCACGATTTAGAATGATTTTGCCTGCAGTAGAAGGAACAACTTTCCATATTATTCTGTAATCGGTGGGTTCCTTATTTAATGTCAAAGGTATTCTGAAGCCCTCTATCACTTGTTGTGCAGGAAAAGCAAATTCAATAAATCCCTTAGGTTGTTTGCTATCTGTGGTCGAGGGCCCATTCTCCCACGTATAATATGTACTTGTGTCTGGTCTCGAGAAAATATCTTCACCTATGATTACGAATGCTCTTGCAGGTCTAATATTTAAGTCTGATTGAGGTTCAGCCATTAGGATTCCTGCCCCGAGTCTTCTGGGAATAAAAACACCGTTATTATTAACAGAGCCAAGGTCCTCGGGTATTGCTCTCCATTTTAAATCTATTTTCTGTTCGCCCAAGACCCTGAACGGAAATTCATTGCCGATATCACTGATGGTAAAATGTTTAAAAGAAGGTGTTATTTCTAAAGGTTTTATTACCTCGGAAGTTATATAGATATTTGCGGAAACGACTCCTTTCCCAAATCTCTCCGGGAGGAGAGCAATTACTCTGCCTTTCGTTGGGATCTTTCCTGCAATGAAAGTGCCGTCTTTTCTTATGAAGCCACACCTTTCCGGTATTACTTTCCAGGTAACAGGAACTTTTATGTTGCCGAAACCCGCTGCTTTAACCTTAAAATGTACGCTTTCTCCGGGTTTAAGTGTCGCGGATTCCGGAATTATCCGTAAGCCCACTTCTCCACTTACTATTACAATAGCTCGGGCCTCATGTTCGTTTTTCTTTGTTATTATGACTGCTTTTCCCGGAGCTTTAGCGGTGAATAATCCACTTGGGCTTATCTCCCCTACATTTTCTCCCTCAACTCTCCATAAAACTCTTTCGTTTCCTTTTACCTCGAATTGTATTTTTTCTCCTGTTTTCATTCTCTTAAACCGTGGGATAATTTGCATATCGCTTATTACGCCACTTACTCTGACAAATGCCGTTTTTATATCCCCGTTTTCAAGAACAGCAATTACCCTGCCTCTGCCCGTATTTCTGGCGGTAAAAACACCATTCCGAATATCTCCTATATTGGAGGGTATACACTTCCATTCTTTAGCCGTTCCTCCGGCAATTGTAAATTTCACTTGTTCTCCTTTTTTTAGAACCGCAACCGGCGGAAGTATTTTCGCGCTTTCCATGTTGCGTATCTTAATATAAGCAAATCCAGTTGCATGTTTACCATCCCTCATAATTCTACATCTAAGAACACCTCTTCCCTCTTTGTTCGCTATAAAAGAATTCCCCTGAATTTGCCCAAGAGAATTAGGCGTAACGTTAAACGACAAATCCCCTTCGAGTATTCTACCCTCTCTGTCTAATACCCTTACAGTAAAGGGGATTTTTTCGCCTACTTTACCTTCAATAGGATTTGGTGATATATGTAGTTCTAAAGATAATAATAAAAAAACAAACATCATCCCTCCTTATAAAAAGTAATACCTTTTTCTTCTGTTGTCATGATAGAAAGATAATGAAGTCCTTCTTCCAGAGGAGGTATGGAATCACTTCCTATAAATATAACGTTTGAGTCTTTTGTTTTTGTATAATTTGTTATTTTTTCTCCGTCAAGGCTAATTTCAATTATTTCTGTGGGGTTTTCTAATATAAGCACAATTTCAAAAGCTTCTCCCACAACCGAGCCTTCTTCAGGAAAGACAAAACGTGTTTCTTCAGAGGTACTTATAGAAATACCCCCACCAAGTATAGAATACTCTAATACTTTAGGAGATGCGCTCTCTATTTTTATATCCTTTTCGACTTTAAAGGCTGGAATCTCTTTGAGTTGATCTTTTTTGATTTCGGTGGATGGCGGGACTTTGGCTGCTTTCGAAAACACCGGCATTTTCTCCTGCGATTCTTCTGCTGCGGCAAGGTCTTGTATATCTTCTGACAAAGGGGCCTCCCTGGTCCTTTCTGCTGCGCCAAGAACTACTTTCTTTTCCGACAAAGAGGCTTTAGGAGCCTTGTCAACTCCTTGTGGGAGTGCCACAGTAGGTTTGTCGCTTTTGCTAACATCTATCTCCTTTTTGTCTAAAGAAATCTCCTTGCTTTTCGAAAGTTCTACTTCTGCCAGGACCTCTTTTTCTCGAGGTTCTTTAATTTCTATTGGCGTCAATAATTGTTCATTGTTTTCCAGGTTAAACAAAATAGTGGAAAAGACTATCAAAAGGGCCGCGGCACTTACAGCAAAGTATTTCCATCTGATTATAGTCGGTCTGATTATTGTTGGAGCTTCTTTTTGAGTCGTATTTTTTAATATATTATCAATTAAATAATCGGGGCATGAAATTTCTTCTCTTTCGGAGTGTAGTCTTTTCAAAAGATTCTGTCTCTCTTTTAGTTTTTCTTCACATATTCTGCAGGATTTGAGATGGTCTTTTAAATCCTTTTTTTCTTGATTGCTAAGAGCGTTATCCAAATAGCCCTGAATTAATTCTTCATATTTTTTATGGTTTTTCATGTTTTTTCCTTTATTCGTTCTTCAAGTTTTGTAAGGGTTCTATGCAGACGTGAACGTACTGTCCCAATTGGTATCCCTAATGTTTTAGATATGGTTGAATAGTCACAGTCTTCGTAATATCGAAGAACTAAAACTTCTTGGTATTTTCTTGGTAGAGAATAGACCATGTTTTTGACAAGCTGCCGGTCGTTCTTCTGAACTAAGAATTTTTCAGGATTATTCTCTGTTTTAGGATGGGCAATCTCATCAATGGAAACCGTTTTTCCTTGGCGAGCTTGTTCTCTTCTGTATTTAAATACAGTATTAAGAGCAATTCTATAAAGCCAGGTATAAACGGCCGAATCTCCTCTAAACGATTTAAATCCTTTCCAGGCATTCGTAAAAACCTCCTGGGTTAACTCTTTTGCTACTTCGTAATTATTTGTCATATTATAAATCATTTTATAAATCCTTGGAGTGTGAGTTTTAACAACTTTTTCAAATATCTCTTTTCTTTCTTCATCGCTTTTGTTCTCCCGTCTCTTCATTTTTCTATTTAGATAGCAAAAATCCGTTTTAGTTCCCTAAAAATCATATTCATATATAATCCTGAGTAAATGTTCATCATATCCATTCTCTAAGTATGGATAGTAATTTATGTTTATATTCCCAAGACTTCCCAATCCTAATGTTCCGTCCAGATTGAAGTCGAAACTTGTGTTTCCGCTGTTTATGTAAGTATAAACGCCAACAGATAAAATATGTTTTTCATGATACCAGGATACATTTGATAAAATCCTGAAAGCACTTGTCTCTTCGATGTAAGTTGTTTTTTCGATTCCCAATGTATTTTCCATTTGCAAAGAACCTGAGATCGATTCAAAACCCAGCCCAATATACCGGTATTTTTCATCATAATATTCAGGATATTTAGCCCACTGATATTCCAGAATAGGCGAGAAGTAATCGGATATGTTCCATTTAAACGATTGATTAAGCGATACACCGAGGTTTTCATCTTCTTCATAAGTAAGATAGTCGAAATAAGTGGAAAAAGGACCTTTTTCGTATACTCCGCTTGCAAAACCGGAAGTTCTTCCGTTATAAAGATAAGAATTCCCCAGTGTCAAATACCCATCGTTTACCGTTCTTATACCCGCTTCAATGTTATTTAAGGCTGATTCAAGTATTAATTTGCCCTCAAAAGCTTTTCCTTTTATAATTGAATCTTCGTAAAGATTGGCATTGCCGATAGAATAAGCTCCTTTTATTTTCAAAGAGATGTATTTATTTATTTGCAATTCTGTTTCTCCTGATAGTACAGTGGATTTTTGCGGATCGTCGAAGGTAAAATCGATTATATTTGAGGTGTCATCCTCTCCGTAAAAAGCCGAGAGACCCATGTAAAACGGTCCTTTTTTAAAAGTGGTTTTTTCTCCCCAGAGTAACCTGGGATAATCTGCAAATAAAGAATCATAATTCTCCGAATACAAGAATATAGGTGTTATAGAGAAATTTCCTACATTGATTTCACCCGTTAACCCAAAACCTCCGGGAGAACAGATTGTTAATTCGTCCAGATATGGGGAAATGTAGCCAACTTCCAGATAGGTTGTTCCTCTTAAATAGCTTAAGTATGGATACCAGTCTATCTGGTACTCCGGGTCATGATACAGAGAAAATCTTAAGGAATTTTCATTTTTATAAATAGAAAAGTCCAACCCTAAAAGAGCTTCGTTTCCCTCAGAGTAAAGAGTGTCGGAAAAATAAGAGTTTTGATTTCCTATTGAAAGATTTCCTGTAAAAAAATAAGGATCCCCCCCTTTTTTTTTGGTTACAAAGAAAGACCATTCTTCGGTTTCGTTTTCGGTTTCTACTTTTATTTTGTGTCTTCCGCTTCTGAGATTGTTGGTTTCCGAAAAGAAGTAACCGGATTTTACTTCACCGGTGAGATTCGTACCGTCTAAATAAACGTTCATTGATTTTTCTGCTACCGGTGGGTCGAACAAGATGGTTATGTCAAAAGGGGCGGAAGTTGAATCCCTGGGAGAAATAAGAAATATGGTTGAAATAATTATTTCTAACATAATTCAGCTTTATTTTATTGTTTTTTGCGCGTTTGGTCAAGGGCTTTTTTGCCACGAAGACACCAAGTCACACCACACCCCGTTTTTCATACCACCAAATGCACAAAAAACACTAAATATTTTTGTTTCTTTAACTACCCAATCCCTAACCACCTAACAAACTAACAAGATTATTAACAACAAATCACACGAATAGCACGAATTTATTTGTTCTGTTTTTGCTAAATCCTATCGAAGCCCCACAAAAATACCATTGACATGATAGAGAGTTTATATAGAATATAATATAGTTAGATTAAAAAATTAGATAAAAATGAAGATTTTAAAATCAAACAGCAAATATTTTAATAGAAGAAAAGACATTTAGTTTACCCATGACAAAGAAATGAACCATAATGGAATTATAATTAACCCTAACAAAAGTTTCCGGGTAACCGAAACCATATTTTTTGAATTCGCTCGGTTAATCTATTCGACCAGTCTACTGCAAATTCAACATAGAATCGCGACAATGTTTTGGGGGCTGAAACTTGGAATTAGGATTTAGAAGGGGGTACGTTCCATGCTAGAAGCTGTATCTAAGAATCTTTGGCTTTTGCTTACATTGGTAATACCAGGGTTGTTTACATATGGATCATGGAGAATTCTGTTGATTCTTGAGCCAAGTGTACGCCTGGATACCGGTGTATTTAATAATATCGATAGCTCTGCCATTGCTTCTGCTAGCATAATCATTGCAATAGCTTTACTTCAGCAGGCAATTGCAATAGCGATTGAGTCAGTATTATCTCTTTTATCAAGAATCATGAAAGAGAAATGGCCGAATTTTTATTCCTTGATATGTGAGCGTTTTGCGCTCTCCTCAGCGGGAAAGCTTGATGAAAATGCGACAAGAATCATTGGAAACTTTTTTCTGTCTATTAACATGAGTATCGGCCTTTCATTATTGCTTCTCTATTTCTTATTTTATGAGGCTTTAAATGTTAACTCCTGGATTCCGATTAGCCTCATTGTACTGCTCTCGGCAACAATAGTTACAACGACATTTCGGATGTTAAATGCAAAATGGATTATTGAGGAATGCAAAAAATCCTAACAAGGCAATTTAACTCGGAAAGATAGGATCAGGGCTTGAATTTTAAATCAAATTGAATAAGATTTATTTGGTTGGATAGGTTATTATTCAATATCATGAGAAAAATAAATCAAAAGAAGGATAAATGAACAGAGAAGAAATTATTAAGTTAATCAATAAAAATCTTACCTGTCATCTTGCTACCGTTGAAAACGACGAACCGCATGTCCGGGGGATGATGACTTACAGGGCGGATGAGGAAGGTATTCTTTTTCATACGGCAAACACTAAAGATTTGTACGAGCAAATCAAAAATAATCCTTTGGTAGAAATTTGTTATTTTGATAAAGAAAAAAATATTCAGGTCAGAGTTATGGGAGAGGCTGTTATTAAAGATGACATGGATTTAAAAAAAGAAATTGTCCAAAACAGACCTTTTTTAAAGCCGTGGGTGGATGAAATGGGATACGATATGCTGATTGTATTCCAGGTGAAAAAATGTGTGGCGTATACCTGGACATTCGAAACCAATTTTTCACCAAAGGAATATATTAAATTATCAGATTAAACTATATGAAATTGCGAAGATTTTTAGTCCGTTATTCGGTTGGACCGTTGGTGTGTTGGTCTGTTAAGCCACACCACACCTCTACTATTCTTTACTAACTAAAAACCTAACATCCAATGCCTACCCTATAAAAATTTCCTGTGGTAATTTTTTTTGGAACTAAATAACAGTTTTTTTATCTAAATTTGAAAACAGGAGGGAAAGATGAAAAGTAAATGGGTGTTCTTTTTGATTTTTTTGTTTTTACTTTTAACTTTTGGTTGTGATGTTACCGAGCCTACCGAACCGCTGCGAGAATTAAGTTCTTCCGAGACGAAACTTGTCGAAGCGGATAATTCTTTTGGACTTAAACTTTTTAAAGAGATCAACGCGGAAGCCTCAGATTCAAATGTTTTTATATCACCCCTTTCTATTTCAATGGCTCTTGGAATGACTTATAACGGTGCCGATGGTGAAACCGAGGAGGCAATGAGGACCACACTTGAATTCGGGAATTTATCCATGGGTGAAATAAATCAGTCCTATAAAAGCCTGATAGAATTATTAGAGGGGATAGATTCTGATGTACAGTTCAATATCGCGAATTCCATCTGGTATCGGGATGATTGGACTTTTGAAGAGGATTTTCTTGAACGGTGCAGAGATTATTTTGATGCGAGGGTAAGCGCGCTTGATTTCAGTCAAAGTGCGGCGGCAAAGGATACGATGAACAACTGGGTGGATGAAAACACAAATGGTAAAATTGAGGAAATAGTAGATTATGTTGACCCGGATAATGATGTTATGTTTTTAATAAATGCCATATATTTTAATGGTACCTGGACCTATCAGTTTGACGAGAAAGATACGAAGGATGACATATTTTACCTCTCTGGTGGCTCAACAAAAGAGTGTAAAATGATGAGTATAGAAGAAGAATTTAAATATTTTGCAGATTCGTTATTTCAAGCAATCGATATTCCTTACGGGAACGGGAACTATTCAATGACAGTTGTTTTGCCGCGGGAAGGAAAGAATCTTGATTTAATAATTGCGGGGTTAACGCAAGATAAGTGGGATGAATGGATGGGTCGTTTTTCGGAGCAAAAATTAACTCTATTTTTTCCGAAACTCAAACTCGAATACGAAATAAAGAATACGCTGAAAAAAGTATTAACAAACTTAGGAATGGGTATAGCTTTTGATCCGTATAACGCAAACTTTACCGGGATGTATGAACCTGGAGAGATTTTTATTGATAGGGTTATACATAAAACGTTCTTGAAAGTAGATGAAGAAGGGACTGAGGCAGCTGCAGCTACGGTTGTGGGGGTAGGGACTACAGGTATCGGTTTAACAATGCACATTAACAGACCTTTTCTTTTCGTAATCAGAGAAAATCATTCCGGTACGATACTTTTCATTGGGAAGATTATTGAACCTATTTGGGATTGAAATATTTTGAGATGTTCCCTTACGGGGTAGCAGATTAACTTCTTGCTTTTTCCGTTTCTTCAAAGGGGGGCAGTTTCAACTGCCCCCTTTTTTAACCACGAGATTACACCCTGGTACAGTTGTTCCCTGTTAAATATCGCTTCGCATTTCACAGGGTAAACCTCCCTACCCCGATACAGTCATTCTTCCTTACGGGGCAGGCAGGGCAGGCCCAATGGAATAGAAGTTGCTGCATGATGGACCTCTATTCCACAGGGCAGGCAGATTATCACAAGATTTTTGGGCGTTTTCCCCAACTTCCTACCACCAAATATTTAGACAGGATTAACATAGATTTACTGGATTTTTTGTTGTTTTCACTGTTTGACTATTTTTCAATTTGACCATTCAACCTAAACTCGGAAAATCCAAATATATTTCCTCTTGATTTCTCCTTTTATTCTGGTAAAATGTAAGTATGCTAAAGAAACTTGGACGATATCTCTTTAAATATAAAACTTTACTCAGTTTTGTTATCATTGTTATGATAATTGTTGCTGTTTTAAGTGGTTTTACTTTGGGTATGATAACCCCTATCGTTTCCGCAATTTTTGGTGAAGAAAATACAAGTACAGGGCCAGGTATTTTAAGCTGGCTTTTTGATTGGATTGAAGCCGGAGATAAAATGAGTTCCTTAATTAGACTGGCTTTAGTACTTGTTTTTATCTACGGAATAAAGGCTCCCTTTACACTTCTTTTGTATTTTCTCTCCGATACACTCGAGCAGAAAACCATTTCTGATATAAGAGTTGATATGTTTTCAAAATTAACAGAACTCTCCGTAAAATTTCACACAAATACAGAATCAGGGCAACTCCTTTCAAAAATTACAAATGATACGGAAAAAATTCAATTTGCCCTGAGAAGGGGTGTTATAGATCTTGGGCAGAATTTTTGCCTTCTTCTTGTATATATGGGACTGGCTTTATGGGCTTCATGGAGATTGTTTTTGATATCTCTTGTCCTGATACCCTTTATTCTGTTAGTGGTTCAATTAATAGGGAAAAGGGTTCGTGGGCGATTTACCCATCTCAGAAAGCAGAGAGCTTTTTTAAACACATTGGCGTCGGAGATGCTTTATGGGATAAGAATAATAAGATTATTCGGGATGGAGAGATATGAGATAGAAAAATTCAAGACAGAGGCGGATAAATACCGAAAGAGTTATGTGAAGAGTAGTTTGATTAAAGGATTTCTGCCCGTTTCCGCGGAATTTTTAGGAGCCTTTCTTGCGGGGACTATACTGGTTTTTGGTGGAGTGTTGATTTTTAAAGGTTTTATAACTCCTGATAAATTTCTTATATTTCTTGGCTGTGCTGTAGTCCTTCAGCAGCCAGTTCGGCAGATAAATTTGGCTTATGGAGATCTTCAACACGGATTGTCTTCAATGGAGAGCGCTCTGGAGGTCATTGAAGCAACTGAAAAAGTAGAAGATTCGGGAAAACTTATCTTTGATTCTTTTAAATCCTCGGTTAAATTCCTGAACGTTTCCTTTTGTTATGATGAAGGAATGCATGCACTACAGAAGGTAAACCTTGAGATAAAGAAAGGAGAAACTGTAGCTATTGTTGGTCCTTCGGGTTCGGGTAAAACTACTCTGGTACAACTGATTCCAAGATTTTTTGATTGTTCGGAAGGGGAAATAGAAATAGACGGAAGGGATATAAGAGAATATACTCTTTTCAGTCTTCGCAGTAAAATCGGAATGGTAACCCAGGATTCCATATTGTTTAATGATACTGTCAAAAACAATATTAAGTATGGCAAGATTGGTGCTTCCGAAAAAGAATTAGAGGAAGTTCTCGTAAAAAGCCACTTAGAACATTTTGTAAAAAGTCTGCCCGAAGGTTTGGATACCCTTATCGGAGAAAAAGGCGGACGGATTTCCGGAGGAGAGAAACAGAGAATTGCTATTGCGAGGGCTCTCCTTAAAAATTCACCTATTTTGATTTTAGATGAAGCGACTTCTTCTCTCGATGCCCAATCCGAGAAATTGCTCCAGGATGCTATGAAAGAATTGCTTTATGGTAGAACAGCTGTAATAATCGCCCATAGACTTTCGACTGTGATAAATGTGAATAGAATTGTTGTTCTCAGTGAGGGAAAGATCTTAGAGGATGGAACTCATGAGATGTTGTTAAGTAAAAATGGCTTGTATAAGAAACTTTATGACCTTCAATTCAGAAATTCGAGTGGTCCTGATAAATCTTAATTAATTTTTCAGTTATATTATCCCATGAATATTCTTTTATAAGATAGTCTTTGAAATTTTCGCCCATTGTTATTATTTGTTTTGGATTTATATCGATCAAATTTTCCATTTTTTTAGCCAGAGCTTCAGAATTTCCTTTTTCAAATATAAACCCATCTTTATTATCCCGAACCGTTTCGGGAAAACCTCCGGAGTTAGATACGATAACGGCTTTTTTGAAATATCCTGCTTCAAACAACGTTATACTCTGAGAAACTTTCCTGTGCGGTAGAATTACCGCATCAACGTTTCTGTAGATAAGCCCGAGGTTTGAGTATGAAGGCGAAAAGTTTAAGTAGTAAAGGTTCTTTGGTTTTTTTCTAATTTTATCTTTTATGATTACACTGTATTCGAGATTCTTTTTATTTAAAAGATTAACCGCCGAAAGAAGAGTTTCAAAGCCTTTGTATTTTTTTATAGGTCCCATAAAAAGGAATAAAGGTCTTTTAAGAGAGGGGAAAGTTTTAGAATAAAAACTTTTTGATTCCGAGTCGGTCGTAGTATCAAAGGTTTTGTAAAATATTTCAACATTCCCATGAGGTATTTTAATTACAGGAGTGGATATTGCGAACATTTCTTTTAATTTGTTTTTTGTTTCGTTATCGTGAACAAATATTTTTTCCATATAAGAATATATTTTTTTAAAAATTTCAAAGTCACCGGGATAGTCTCTATGCGGGAGAAGATTGTGGGCTGTATGTAATATTCTTGCCTTTGAGAGATGTGGAATTATATGCTGTTCAATGCTCGGTGCTGTAAACCATAGAAAATGAAGAATAGTTTTACTGTCCAGGTTTCCTCGCATGCGAGTATGTCCGAAGAAAATTTCAAAGGTTTGAGTAAAATTGGCAATAAATTGCTGTGTTTTTTTGTTTTCAAATATACCTCTGCTAAGCGGGAGAAACAGATTGTTTTCTTTTACAGGAGATTTCTCTCTCCAGTCTCCCGGGATATATCCGAAAAACCTGAAAGGGTAGTTCTTGTTTTTTAAAGTTGAAAGCAAACAGAAATTATAAGGTTTTGTTGTGTTCCTGGGGTCGATAAGAAGAGTTTTCATCTTAAGATAATAGTTTCTCCAGGATTTGTTTGTCAGGATTTTTCTCTACTTTAATCAATTCTATTTCTATTCTTGAAAAAGGATACGGAAGCATGAATTTGTCCCAGGAAGAAAAACGAAAGCATTTCCCGGAAGTTATTCTTACGGCTAAGATAGGAATATCTGTTCTTTTCGCTATAAGAAAAGCCCCCATTTTTGCTTTTCTTCTCGGTCCTTTTGGCCCATCCGGAGTTATTGCTATTTCAAAACCTCTTTTACCGTAATTGATTAATTCAATTAAAGCTTTACTTCCTTTTTCCTTTGTGTCTCCCCGAAAGACTTTGAATCCTAAAAGTTTTAGTACTCTACTTATAAGTTCTCCATCACGAGAGGGACTCACAATAACTCCTACTTTTCTCCCTCGAT
>CAYYUB010000014.1:0-24029 GCA_964474855.1 uncultured bacterium | reverse complement strand
CATAATCACGTAAATCTGTTTTGAACCCTAACTTTTCATTTGCCTGTACCGTATCGAGTCCCTCATCCTGAAGTTTATAAGCTTTGAGCTTATTTAGCAACCCAATTCCTCTACCTTCCTGTCGCATATACAATAAAACACCCCTACCCTCTTTCTCTAAAGTTCTCAGGGCACTTTCCAGTTGACCTCCGCAATCACACCGCTGGGAATGAAGTGTATCACCTGTTAAACATTCGGAATGAACTCTGACAAGAACGTCTTTTTGGTTTGCAACTTCCCCTTTGACAAGAGCAAGGTGAACCTTATCATCTATGATATTCGAATAGGGAATCAGTTTAAATCTCCCGAAATTAGTTGGAAAATCGATTTCTGCTTCTCTATTAATTAATCTTTCTCTTTTTCTCCGGTACTCTATCAAGCTTTTTACTGTTGCCATTTTAAGATTATGTTCTTCTGTAATCTCAAGGAGACGCGGCAATCTTGCCATTGTTCCGTCCTCATCCATTATCTCGCAAATAACAGCTGAAGGATATAACCCCGCGATTTTCGCAATATCGATAGAAGCTTCAGTATGACCGGCTCTTCTTAAAGTACCTCCTTCTTTTGCCTTTATCGGAAAAATATGCCCGGGTCTTGAAAGATCCGTGGCTTTCGTTTCAGGGTCGATAAGCTTTTTTATGGTAAGCGCCCTATCAAACGCGCTTATACCCGTACTGGTACCTTCTTTGGCATCTACGGAAACGGCAAAAGCAGTTCCGTGGCGAGCTGTAATATTTGTTGTCATCAAAGGCAATTCAAGCTCAATCAATCTTTTCTCAAGCAATGAAACACAAATCAATCCACGCCCCTCCTTTGCCATAAAATTGATTATCTCCGGGGTGACTTTCTCCGAAGCCACAACAAAATCTCCTTCATTTTCCCTGCCTTCGTCATCAACGATAATAATAGGAAAACCCTTCTTCACCTCTTCGATTATATCTTCTATCAAACTGAACTTAATCATCTAAATTCCAATAATCTTTGTAAATATCTGGCTAAAGGGTCTACTTCCATATTCAAAAGATCTCCTTTCTTTTTGTGTTTAAAGTTTGTATTTGACAATGTATGCTCAATCATAACAATTTTAAAACTGCTTTCCTTAACTTCAGTAATTGTAAGAGAAACTCCATCAAGCGCGATACTGCCTTTTTCAGCTATAAACATTGCTAGCGCTGAAGGATACTCAACCACAAACTCAGAAGAATCCGGGGTCTTATTTATACTCAATATTTTACCAACACCATCAATATGTCCGTAAACAAGATGCCCATGAAGCAAATCATTAATAGAAAGTGAAGGCTCAATGTTTACCCAATCGCCAACATGGAGATGAGGAAGATTACTTCTTTTTACAGTCTCGGAAGAAACATCAAAAATCGAGGTTTTTCCTGCTATTTTGGATACAGTCAAACAGGCACCGTTAAGGGCAATACTATCACCAATATTCAGGGGAAATGGAAGTCTTATATGTATATTCATATCTTTTCCGCCTTTTTTCAACCTATCAAGCTTGATTATATTTTTAATTATTCCCGTGAACATTTATCGCCTCTATTAAAACATCCTCTCCCATTTTTTTTGCACTTACATCTAAAAAAACTCTTTCTAATGAAGAATTTAAAAGCGGAACGCCTTTACCTATAAAGGAAGGAGAAAAGAAAAGAAGATACTTGTCTACAACTTCTGCCTTAACAAATTGAGTATAAGTTTCACTGCCTCCTTCTACCATAATGGAAATGATATTCTCCTTACCCGCTC
Organism: uncultured bacterium; assembly: GCA_964474855.1. Lineage (GTDB taxonomy): Bacteria > Hydrothermota > UBA3072 > UBA3072 > UBA3072 > JAFGHJ01. The sequence continues at coordinate 22,232 of CAYYUB010000014.1, read as the reverse complement.
TCTTCAATATATCCTTAACATCTATTAAACCATCCTTTTCTTTGAAACTCCATATTATCGCATCAGGATATTTCTCTTTTGCGTTCTCATCAATTGTTACCAGAATAACCTTACCGCCTTCCTTGAAAATTTTCGCGTCCAGAGGGCAACGTAGCCCGGGATCTATTATGATTTTGTAAGGTTGTTTGCTCACTTTAACTTCTCGTACAGTCAGCCTGGGATTATCCATCAAAACAGTTCCGACTCCAATTAACAATGCATCGACTCTATTTCGCATGGTGTGAACTTCCTTATGCGACGCCTCTCCTGATATCTTGAAAATTTCTCTCTTGGGGTCTCCTATCCTTCCGTCAAGAGTAACTGCTGCTTTTAAAATCACATAAGGTGTTTTCGTTGTAATATATTTCAAGTAAAAAGAATTCAATTCCTTTGCTTCTTCTTCAAGAATACCATTTTTGATCCTGATGCCTTTACTTTCCAGATATTCAAAACCTTTACCATTAACAAAAGGATTGGGGTCTTTTATCGGAGCAACGACTCTGCTTATACCACTGGACACTATACGTTCCACACAGGGAGGCGTATTACCATAGTGACAACAGGGCTCAAGTGAAACATATAAAGTAGCGCCTTTTACTTGGTCACCCGCCTGGGCGATGGCCTCTACTTCCGCGTGTGGGGTTCCCATACCTTTGTGATAACCCCTGCCCACGACAACACCGTCTTTTACGACGCAAGCTCCGACAAGAGGATTAGGAGAAACTATTCCTTCGCCCTTTTTGGCAAGCTCGAATGTTTCTCTTATAAAATGTTCATCTAATCTATTCATAAAAAAAACCCCTCTCCGGGGGTTTCTCAATTTAATTCTCTTCTCTCATCCGGACTTTAACCGTCGGCTTCGGAATTTCACCGAATCAGGATTACTCCTCGCGGGCTTTTACCGCCGGTTGGGAATTTCACCCAACCCCGAAGAGATACTTTATAATTACAATATTTCGAGACTTTGTCAAGGGGGAAAATATTTTATTACTATAATTAGCCACGGATGAACACGGATATACACGGATAAAAAAACATTTAACACAGAGGACACAGAGAAAAAAGAAAAAAACACTGAGTACACAGAGAAAAGAACAAAAAAAATACTTATGTTTGTTTAAAATCCATCCCCCCCCACCAAATAATAGGACTAAATTACTCATAAAAAGCCAAAGAGAACACAGAGACTTTTAAATTGTTAGTCGGTTGGATCGTTGGTGCGTTGGTCGGTTAAATAAACACACCAACACACTCACCCACTAACTCATAAACTTTTTTTATCCGTCAACCGTCAGCGGTCATTCTTAAGGCAAAACTTTAAGAAATCTATTGACAAAAATTACATATTTTCTATCTTCAATAAACAATGAGCTATTTTCTTCTTATTATAGGGCTTATTTTACTTGTTAAAGGAGCCGATTCTATGATTGATGGGGCAGTCGATCTTGCCTCAATTTTCGGACTTTCCCCACTTTTCATTGGACTTTCGGTTACAGCTTTCGGTACAAGCGCACCTGAAGCGGCTGTTTCAATTAAAGCAGCTCTTTCATCCTATCCCTCGATTTCTTTTGGGAATGTTATCGGAAGCAATATCGCAAACATCGGTCTTGTCCTTGGACTCGGCGCTCTGGTATGGTCTCTTAAAGCCAAAAAGTCAACTATAAAATGGGAAATACCTTTTTGTCTGATAACAATCATTCTACTTATTTTTCTTGTTCGTGACGATTGGTACGGCACGGGAGAAGCCTACCTTTCGCGATTTGACGGAATAATTCTACTTATTCTTTTCTCTCTTTATCTTTCTTATCTCTACTCTATGGCAAGAAAGGACAGAAGAATTTTTCACCTTAATACAACTCCAACAAAAATTGAGCATTCAAAAAAACAAATATTTAAAGCTACCGCTTTATCAATAATTGGTATAGCCGGGGTTCTTCTCGGAGCCCATCTGATTGTCGATAACGCCGTTGTAATAGCAAGAAGACTTGGGATATCCGAAATCATGATAAGCGTTACAATAATAGCTCTTGGGACTTCTCTTCCGGAAGGGGCAACTTCCCTTGCCGCAATGAAAAAAGGAAAATCGGATATTGCCATAGGCAACGTAGTAGGAAGCAATATTTTCAATGTTTTGTTTGTACTCGGGGTAACTTCAACAATCCGTCCCATTAAATTTCCCCTTTTGGCTTTTAGAGACTTATTAATAGTTATTGGTATATCTGCTGTTCTTCTTGTCTTTGCATACACAAAGAGTAAAATATCAAAAAAAGAAGGAGGAATACTCCTCCTTTTCTACATGCTTTATATTGCCTTTGTGATTATAAGAAAGTAAAAAAAATTAAAGTCCCGGGGTAAAATCTATTTTATCGTTCAACTTCTTAACAAACTCTCCTGCAAGCTTTACCGCATTTTCAATATCAGCCAGAGAAACAATCTCAATGGGAGTATGCATATAACGGTTAGGGAAACTGATTAAACCTGTAGCTACACCACTTCTGTTAAGCTGCATAGCATTTGCATCCGTACCGGTTGCTCTTGGAGCTGCCTCAATTTGATAATCAATATTGTTTTTCTTGCCCGTTTCGATCAACATATCAAAAACAACAGAATTAATGTTTGCGCCTCTTGCAATTACGGGACCTTTGTTAAGAGAAATATCTCCGTATTTTTTTTTCTCGGTAGTTGGATGATCAGTAGCAATTGTTACATCAAACGCCAGACCCAAATCGGGAGCAATGCCAAACGCACTGGTACGGGCACCCCTAAGTCCTAATTCTTCTTGAACCGAAGAAACACAAAACAAATTTACCGAAATCTTCTCCTTCTCTAAATATTTTAGAAGCGCTCCTGTGGCAAAAACTCCGGCTTTATTATCAGTTGCTTTTGTAAGTACAAGATCATTTCTCATTTCTTCCATACCTAACTGAAAAGTTATAGGATCTCCAACCGAAACGATACTTTCCGCTTGCTTTTTGTCCTTAGCTCCAATATCTATCCACAGATCCTTTAACTTGGGTGTCTTACTTTTTTCCTCTTTTTCCATCATATGAATAGCTTTCCTGCCGATAACCCCACGCACTTTTCCTTTACTTGTATAAATATCTACTTTAAGACCGGGTAAAACAGAAGGATCCACACCTCCTATAGAACAAAAGTATATAAAGCCATCGCTATCAATAAAATTGACCATAAAACCAATCTCATCAGCGTGACCGGAAACCATAAGTTTCAACTTCCCCTTACCTTTTCGCAAAGCAATCACATTGCCATGAACATCTGTTTTGACTTCGTCGGAATATTTTCTTACGAACTTTCTGTATACTTCCTGAGCGGGCTCCTCAAAACCTGAAGGGCTGGGAGCTTCAACAAGTTCACGAAAAAACTTCTTTAATTCTTTATCCATATCATCTTTCTCCTTAGTTTCATTATAGCCTAATACAATTAAAAGTCAAGATAACATAACGAAGAAGCCAGAAGCCGGTAGTCAGCATTCGGAATCCCACCCCAACTAGAATTTCAACCACGAGATTACACAAGATTACCACAAGATTCTTTTACTGTTTTTTTGATACAGGACACATGACTCACGACGCAAGACTCAAATCTACTTCCCGGCTTTTTCGAACCGCAAGGAAAGTAAGACGTCAGCTTCATTGACCGAAATTTTTACATTGTGTTGTTTCAAGATCAGTCTTATAAGAGGTATGTCTAAATATTTTATGTCGGAATCACCCGTTAAGGGATTATCGAATTGAAAGATAGGCGCATTCTCCAGTTTAGAAAAATCGGTTATTAATGGTTTGAAACCCTTTAAATTAAGATACACATATTTCCCTTTTCCCTCTAATTTTACTCGTAACTTTTCACTCTTTTCCTTTAAGCCAATCGCAAATAATTCTTTGAGGGACTTAACCAACCAATTATAATTGCCTTTTACGAATAATTTCTTTTTTCCCTTACTAAATCTAAAAGGTACATAATCAAAATTTGAGATTACTTCATTCAAAACTAAGTTAAGGTCTACTTTTTCATTAACATCTATAGCCTTATTTGCTCCTATCTTCGCAATATCCAGGAGTTTTTCCACCATATCCTTCATTTCCAAAGACGCGCCATAAATTATCTCGACCATCTCTTTGTAATTCTCCGGAAAATCTTTCTGGTCTTTTAAAATACTGGACAAACCCAAAATAGGTGTAAGGGGTGTTCGCAAGCGATGTGATAATCCGGCCACGAAATTGGCATTTGCTTCCTGCAGATACTTCAGCCTACCAAGCTCTATTCTCTCAGTAATATCACCAATCTGTATAATGATATACTCCATCTCTATACCGGAAGAACTTACCTCTTTGGCTCTGGACAACTCAAAATTAAAATGAGAGTCCTTCCCATTTTTTCGAATAACCGCTTCAAAACTTCTTTTATCCTGAGTTTTTTTGATATTCTTTAAAATATCACTGTAGGGCAAAACTTCTTCAAGCCTTTTCCCCTCGATATCCTTTTTTTCGAGTATCTCTTCAACTGTCGAATTCGATTTCCTTATAAACCCTTTTTCGTCCAAAATGATTATTCCTCCCGGCAAAGAATCAATAACAGAGTTTAGAAAATCTTCGGACTTCGAAAGACGCTCACTGAGAAGAGCCATTTTAAGTTCGGAAGAAACCTGGGCAGCCAACTGTTCTAATATCTCCTTACTTCTATCGGTGTAATCTCCTCCTTGACTATTAATCACCTCAATTACTCCAATAGTTTCTCCGTCTACTATAAGAGGTGCCGCAAGGAGAGATTCCGTGTTAAAACCGGTTTGCCTATCAAATTTATCTGCGTACCCCGCTTTTACAGGTCTATTCACAACAAAGGACTTTCCTTCCCTGGCAGTCCTACCTGCTATTCCTTCTCCGATTTTTATCCTTTTCCCCTGTAATTCGGTTGCCATAGGACCACTGACAATTTTAAAGACCAGTTCATCCGTATCACGATCCACAAGAAACAAAGTTGCAGCCTCACTTTCAAGGACTTCCTGTGAAAGATCGAGAATTCTCTTTAAGAGCTCATTAAGATTTTCGCTCTCAGTTATCTGTCCCAACTTCTTCTTTAATTGCATTTCGCTCCAACAATCGAACTACTTTATCCCATAAAACCTCAAGATCCGGAGGTTTGGTTACAAACTCAACATCCAATTTGCCTTTAGAAATAATATCGACATCTTCTTTTAAATGTTCGTATGCTGTACAGACAATAACTGGGAATTTATAACCTCTTTCAATTAAATTCTCGAGAACCTCCAAACCATGTTTTCCTCCCATTTTAATGTCCAGAACGATAAGATGATAATCATTCTTGCTAAGCTTTTTGCCAACTTCAAACCCATTCTCCGCGGTATCAACCTCAAAACCTTTGAGTTTGAAAAATTCCTTGAATAAGTATAAAATGGAAGGGACGTCATCAGCGACCAATACTCTAGCCATTTTTTTCTCCTTTTTTTGGTAATTCTATTGTAAATACCGTACCTTCGCCTTCCTTACTATCCACAAAAATTTTTCCTTTATGGGAAGCAACTATTCTATAAACAATTGATAGACCGAGGCCGGTTCCGCTCTTTTTACTGGTTACAAAAGGTTCGAAAATTTCATCCCTCTTATCTTCCGGAATGCCCGAACCGTTATCTTTTACCTTTGTTATTATGTTGCCATTATTTTCGTTTAAATCAACAGTTATTTCTCCGTTTTTATCCAATGCATCACACGCGTTATTTATCAAATTACTGAAAATCCTCCTGATTTTCTCCTTATCTGCATCAATTTCATAATTTCCCTTATCATGTTTAAATTTGATTTTAATTTTCTTTTCTTTTATATCTTTAGACTTTTTGAAATCGGTTACGATATCACGCAAAAAAGACATATAATCAAACGTCTCTAGATTCAACTTCTGATCTTTCGAAAAATCAAGCATGTCTCCTATTAATTCATTTATTATATTTGCAGCCTTTAAAATTTCCTTACCGTATCTTTTACTCTTATCATTTTTTGAAGACATTGTGAGAATCTGAGCCAAACCACTAACGGTACCGAGAGGATTTCTTAAATCATGTGCTATCTGAAGAGTCAGCTTGCCTAACCGATTTATTCTCTCCGAACGATGCATCTCTTTTTCCATTCTCTTTCGCTCAGTAATATCATTAAACACAACTATTGCACCCTGCTTATTTTTACTCTCATCCTTAAAAAACGAAAGGTTGATACCCCAATATCTGTTCTTTTTCATTTTTACAAGATGGCTATTCTTCTTCGGCTTACCATATTCTTTAACACATTCCTGTAGAATAGGTACAATCTCGTTACTTCCTTTCGTAAGTTCCTGTGCCCTGGGATTGATCAATCTCATAACCATCTCCCCATCCACATCCTCGAAAACCGCGATACCGGCGTTTATCGAACTCACAACTTCTCTATAAAACCGCTGAATATCTCTTTTCTCCTGTTCTTCTTTCCTTTTAACTTTTTCAATCCTCTCTTTCATTAGTTTATTCCATAAACTGCTTATGAAAGCGGTCAAAAGCAAGAAAACAAGCTTTAACAGAATAACCGGATCCTGAAAGGAAAAACCTTCTCTCTGTTGAACAAGCCATATATAAATCCCGGCACTTGCGATTGTAATGGCTATAGATGAAGCCAGACCCGCCGAAATCGAAGCCATCATTATGGTAAGAAAATAAAAAATATAATAATCCGAACTTATATTTCCCGTTAAATAAAAAACAATGGAAACAACAACAATATCAAAAAGGAATAAAGCAAACAGGACCAATTCCCTTCTCATTAGTTTTGGCTTCCATATCCTTAAAATTAAATTAAAAACAAAATAAATAAAAGCTATTTTGTAAATGATATCAATTCTAATAAGATCATCCGTCGCATAACCAGCTATAAGAATTATAGAAAGCAGAACAAGCCACCTGAACACCAAAAATACATCTAAGTCATTACTTCTTCCAATCTTAATCATCATGTTTACTTACTATAAAAGAATTATTCCAATTGTTAACACATTTAATACCAAGCACATAAATAAAAAAGTGCCCCTACGGCTATTACAATTGAAATAAACAAGTGTAGAATATACTTGACAATATACTCCTTCTATATATATTAAATATTAAGATTGAACACTTTAGCGAAACATATTACGAGGAGGGATTATGGCTAATAAAGTACTCATTATAGACGACGATGAAAAGCTCTTAAAGTTATTAAGCGAAACGTTAGAAAACGAGGATTTTATTGTATCGACTGCCTCAACCGCAGAAGAAGGACTCAACAGATTCAAAGAAATTGATTTCGATGTTGTACTGGTCGACCTTGTGCTCCCGGATATGGATGGAATCGAATTGTTAAAAACAATAAGGAATATTGATTCCGATTTCCCCGTAATAATGATAACAGGACATGCCTCTGTTGATCTTGCTGTAAAAGCAATGCGTATGGGTGCTTTTTACTTTATCGAAAAGCCTGCCTCTACAAAAGCCATATTGGAAATATTAAAAAGAGCTATAGAGCAGAAGGAACTAATGATAAGCTATCAATCTTTAAAGAAAACGGCCGAGGAAAAATTTAGTTTTTCCGGAATAATAGGAAAAAGCAAGGGAATGCACGAAATTTTCGAATTAATCGAACGGATAGCTTCCGCGGAGGCAACGGTATTAATCCAGGGAGAATCGGGAACCGGCAAAGAACTGGTAGCAAAAGCGATACATTTTAATTCAACAAGAAAAGAAAACCGATTTGTCGCCATAAACTGTAGTGCCCTGCCGGAAACACTGCTTGAAAGTGAATTATTCGGCTATGAGAGAGGAGCCTTTACCGGCGCCAACAAGAAAAAGAAGGGACTTTTTGAGATTGCCCATAAGGGGACAATTTTCCTTGATGAAATTGTGGAAACATCACCTGCATTTCAGTCAAAGCTGCTCCGAGTATTAGAAGACAATACTTTCTATCCTGTTGGTTCCACCGACGAAAGAAAGACCGATACAAGAATCCTTGCAGCTACAAACAGAAATATCGAAGATGCATTAACTAAAGGAAATTTCAGAAAAGACCTATATTACCGTCTGAATGTGGTCAAAATATCCTTACCACCTCTCAGGGATAGAAAAATTGACATTCCATTGCTTACTCAGAAATTTTTAAAGACTTATTCCGATAAAAATCGTAAAGGGATCCTGGGAGTTTCCGATGAAGCGATGGAAGTATTAATGCGTTATTCCTGGCCCGGAAACGTCCGTGAGCTTGAGAATGCGATCGAACGAGCGGTCATACTTTGCCAGGAGAAAACTATCCTTGCGGAACATCTGCCGGAGCGAACAAGCAGAGGCGAGGAATTAGAACCTTCAAATATTCTTGAATATGAAGCGGCAAAAGAATCTTTTGAAAAGAAATATCTTAGAAACCTATTAAAACAAACTGAAGGAAATGTTACCAATGCATCAAGAACTGCTACAATGACCAGACAAAACATTTATCTTAAACTTAAAAAATACAACATCAATCCGAAAGTTTACTATCCCAGAGAATAAATAGAATCAAGAAGCCAGGAGTAAGCATTCGAGATCTCTTCTCAACCCAAAAACTGGTTTTACCACAAAGGACACCCTGATACGGTCGTTCCTCCCTACCCCGATACGGTCATTCTTCCCTACGGGGCAAGCGGGGCAGGCAGAGAGCACAAAGTTTATTTTTTTGTTTTTCCTATTCAACCATTCGACTTTATTCTTCTCAATCATCTTTCTGTTTAATTAAACCAACTGCATCCTCCAACGCAAGCAGAAGCTTAGATAAACCATCTCCGGTTTTAGCAGAACCTTCAATAACTTGAAAGGGTTTTGGAAAATCTGTCAGCAACCTATCAATTTTTCTTCTCTCCGGGTTAATTTCCGGCTTACGATTAACGAAAATCAGATAAGGGACTTTTAGAGTTTCCAATTCCTTTAATAATTTGGTGTCTTCCTTATTAAAATGGTGTGAACTGTCCAATACAAATATTGCAATATCTATACCTTCCGTCAGGCATTTACGTACAGGAGTTAGATGTGATTGACCGGGAGTTCCAAAGAGATGAAATTCCTGTCCCCTGAAAATAATTTTCCCATAATCTAACGCTACTGTCCTACCCCCATATTTGACATTCAAAGCTCCGGGAACCAAATGTTGGATCAGTGTACTCTTATCTGCTTCCGATTTACCAAAAAAAACAACCTTAGCTTTATTCATTAATCACCCCTTTATTAAAGCATCCCTATTACGTTTGGCAAAATTAAATTAATAAGTAGCCCAAGCTTTAGCTCCCGACTATCCACAAGTATCGCCCATCGGTATTTTGTAAATGTAACAACTATTAGGGTTTTGTTATCTTCAAGGTCCATTAGATAATATCCGTTTATAGATGGCAATTTCATTTCACATAGATACTTATTTATATTCTGAGTCATTCCATTGAAGAGTTTACCGATTTCAGGGAAACTGTTGTAAGAAGTCAGCGTATTGCTATCTGTAATAGTAAAAATATCGGTGGCTAACAAAGCTTTCCCCAGTTCTTTTTTCAGAAGATCAATTGCTTTGTCAAATTTCTTTGTTTCCACCTCAATTTTATTGTTTTTCCTATGGATTTTATCATCAGGCTCCTCATGCTCTTTGACATCTTCCTTTTCTTCAACTATCTTTTCGTCTAAACGTTTCATCCCTTCAAGCAAAACATATTCAAGAGACACACCGGAGATGGTAATCCTGTTATGCTCTCTTTCTCTTACAACAATATCCACATCACCGAAAGAAAGCATTTCAAAAACAGCTTCTATGCCTTCAATATTATCTGCTTCAGCGTCAATCAGGCTCCCTTCTTTAAACCATATTCTACCGCTTCTATTTGCTTTTTGAGTTTTAACAACGACAGAAACAGTTTTCTTTTCCATACTTATCAGCTCTAAGATAGTTGCGAGAGACATTTTTCTTATACTGGTTAATTCATCCCCCGAGAGTTCCAACCCTTTTTCTACTTCCCTGATCATTTCTTTAAGATCTATAGGTTTATCAACAAACTTAATGGCACCTCTATTCATTGCATGATCCTTCAATTTCGGAGTTCCATAAGCTGTAATAAGAATAATTGGAATGGCAGGATATTTTTTGTCTACAAGATTAACAAGTTCCAACCCGCTCATACCGGGCAGTTTCTGATCCGTTATAAGCAAAGATATGGGATGCTTTCCAAGAGACTTCCAGGCATCTTCTGCATTTGTATGTGTAATAAGTTTGAGATTTTTTATTGAGTATTCCAACCCATCCTTCATGTTTTCCAGAAACGAAATATCATCATCAACAAGCATAATCATATGTTCACTCATAACCTACTACTCCTGAAAGAAATCGTTACTGTCGTACCCTTTCCTGTCTCGCTGCCAAATTCAAGATTTCCACCCTGCGTTTTTATTATCTTGGCAGCCTGGTAGAGCCCAAGACCGGCTCGATCTTTTTTGGTGGTAAAGAATGGTTCGGCAACCTTTGACAAATCATCTTCTGAGATTCCGCTGCCTGTATCGGTAATTTTGATTGTTGCCTCGGTATTGTTTATTGAGTATTGAAATAATAGAGCCTTCTTCGAAGAATTTTCCATTGCCTCTACGGCATTCTCAAGAATTTTCGTGAGCGCAACAAGAATTAAAGGACTATCTCCATTTATAAAGAAATCCTCTTTTTCATATACGCAATCGAACCCGACATCTTTACTTTTACAATACTTATTAAAACTTTTTTCACAATCTAAAATCAATTTGGTAAGATTCACCTCAAAAGAACCAATCCCCTCATATCTCGAAAATTCTCTTAAGGTGGAAAGCAATGACTCCATGCGTTTTATCTCTCCAAGAGATCTGGTCAAATACTCTTTTCTTTTTGAATCATCAATATCTTCGTACATATGCTCAAGAACTTGCAACGAACATTTCATAGCGTTTACCGCGTTCCCAACAGAATGTCTGATATGAGAAATGATAGCGCCTATAGATGTAAACCTTCTTACTTCAGCAAGATTCCTTTCCAGTTGTTTTACCCTTGTTATATCTTCCATGATAAACAGATATTCTCCGTTTTTTATTTTAACGGCAGAAACAAGGAAAGACCTACCCCACTCATTCCTTATAGACTGAAGTTTCTCTTTGTCCTCTACTTCAAACACCTTTGGAAGAATACATTCCTTACAGACCCTATCCTTTCCGAAAACAGCTTTATAACATTTTTCTCCTATTAAATCTCTTGGATGATTTCCGCTCATTTCAGCAACAGCGCTATTTAGCTTAACCAGATTATAATCTCCATCCACCACATATATCATCTCACTTATAGCATCTATTGTTTTGTACCAGGATACTATAATCTCACTGAGATCCGTTTTTGGCGAACAAGCTTCAACAAGAAAAATATTTTCCGAAGTATCCGAAATTTCAAAAGGAGTGATTTTAATTGTTATCTGATTTAATCGCCCATCACATTCAACCTGAACTTTCCTTTCGGTTTTTTCCCGAAGATTTTCTAAATCAATATCACCAGGAATAATCGAATCAACAGAATAACCACATTCCTTGAAAGATTTGTTACTAAAAAGAAGGTTTCCGGATTTATCTAAAATCACAAAAGAACAATCCAAACAATCCAGTATCCTTTTAAGCTCTTCACTTCCCAACTCGAGGATAAGATTTTTCATATTTATAGTATACTCCGAAAAATATAAAATTCAAGGTAAAAAATAATAGAATTTTACAATATTAGTCTATTATATTTGACCAAAATTCAAAAATATAGGGCAAAAGGGGATTACCGCTTGAAATTTCACAAAAAACATATATACTCATTACTGTAAAACATTAATCTTTTTATGTTTTGCTAAAACGTTAACAATCAAAATTAAATTTAGGGGGAATAAGATGGAAAGATTATTATTGGTTTCTTTTTTATTAATCGGTGTAACTGCACTTGAATCAAAAGCGCTTGAATTACCTGCTATTTTCGGTGATAATATGGTAATGCAGCAGAAGACAGCAGCACCGATCTGGGGAAAGGCTTCCGCGGGTGAAAATATAGAAGTAATTTCAACATGGGGAGAAAAAACCGTGGCGAAAGCAAAAACCAACGGAAGATGGCTTGCAAAACTCAAAACACCCGAAGCAGGCGGTCCGTACGAAATAAAAATAAAAGGAAAAGATTCCGAAATAACGTTTAAGAACGTACTTGTAGGTGAAATATGGGTGTGTTCGGGGCAATCCAATATGGAAATGCCTCTCGGGGGTTGGCCTCCGCGAGATACGATAAAAAATTCCGCAAAAGAAATAAAAAATGCCGGCTATCCTGAAATCCGATTATTTAGCTTATCAAGAAGCGTTTCCGTAAAACCGAAAGAAGATTGTAAGGGTTCCTGGGAACAGTGCACTTCTGAAACGGCAAAGAATTTCAGCGCGACAGCTTATTTCTTCGGTAAGAAAATTCACGAACAACTTGGAATCCCTATCGGACTGATCAATACAAGCTGGGGGGGTACACCCGCTGAATCATGGGTTGCTCCCAAATACCTTGATAAAGTAGATGGGTTTTCGGATTTCGTGGCAAATCTAGATAATCTTAGTTTACAGGAAGATAAATACATTAAATGGCTTGGTTCTTATCCGGTAATTACGCCGACTAATGAGACCGAGACTGTAGGTAAAGGCATATGCTTTGGCGATACAAATTGCCTTCTTTCGGACTTTGATGATTCTTCCTGGAAAGAGATGAACCTTCCTACACAGTGGGAGAGCGTCGAATTGGGCGTTTTCGATGGGGTAGTATGGTTTAGAAAAAAAATAAATATTCCCGAATCGTGGACAGGTAAGGATTTAATGTTGGAACTTGGTCCGATTGACGATATAGACATAACCTTCTTTAACGGTGAAAGAATCGGAGGTTACGAGGGGATGGGTTTCTGGACAGTCGATCGTAAATATAAAATTCCTTCCAATCTGATTAGAAAAGGCGAAAATGTAATCGCGGTAAGAGTAGTAGATTTGCAGGGTGGTGGGGGAATTTACGGCAAAGAAGAACAAATGAGAATTTATCCGATGAATGCGAAAGACGTAAAACCGATAAAGCTTTCCGGAGCGTGGAAGTACCTTCCCGTTGCACAATACAGAGAAGGCATTTTTTACGTCTTCGGGGTGGAGGAAAACGACTTCTATACCACAAGACCGGATTTCAAGGGAATAACCGCATACACTCCCACAGTTCTATACAACGCGATGATTGCACCTATTGCCCCTTACGGAATTAAAGGCGCAATATGGTATCAAGGAGAATCAAACGTAGGAAGAGACGAGCAGTATAAAAAACTTTTCCCCGCTATGATAGAGAGCTGGAGAGCTGCCTGGAATGAGGGTAAATTTCCGTTTTACTTTGTGCAAATTGCCCCTTACGTATACGATGGAGAAGACGACCCGGCTTCCGCAAAACTCCGCGAAGCACAACTTGTAACCATGTTATCCGTACCGAACACAGGTATGGCTGTAACTCTAGACATAGCAGAGGTGGACAACATTCACCCGCCGGACAAACTTAACGTGGGAAACAGGCTTGCCCTGTGGGCTCTTGCCAAAGATTACGGAAAAGAGGATATCGTATATTCCGGTCCGGTTTACAAATCCATGCTTAAAAAAGGCAGTAGAATAACATTATACTTCGATCACGTCGGAAGCGGTCTCAAGGCAAAAGGAGATACACTTACGGGGTTCAAGGTTGCCGGAGAGGATAAAGTATTTGTAGACGGGGAAGCCTATATCAAAGGGAACACCGTGGTAGTTTACAGTAAAAATGCCTACGACCCGGTTGCGGTCAGGTATGCTTTCACGAATGGCTCCGTTGCAAGCCTCTTTAATAAAGAAGGTCTCCCCGCTTCTTCTTTCAGGACTGATGATTGGGATGAGTGAGGGGGGAGGTGATTTTTAATCTTCTTTAACAAGAAAAATCAAATGGTGACGATTGTGAATAGCATCGATTTGTTCTAATCTTAAATTATTACCATCAAACCAATAATCAAATTCTCCATTCAAAATTAAAGTCCAGTCAAATTCGGCTGTATGAGGTACCATATCATTCAATACCATTATTTCTCCAATTATTGAATATTCCCCTCCACCAGATGGAGGCAAAAGATATTCTTTGCCCCGGCAAGAATAACTGGTATCAGTAAATATAAATGTTGCAGGTCCGCTATTCGCAAAGGAACCATCAGTATTATAGTGATGGATAATTGAATAAGTTCCATTGTAAGTTCCTGGTTGGAAAATCTCAAGTGAATTAGACTTATTACAATTAAGGCAACACATTAAGATAAATATAAATGTAAAAAATATAAAATTTTTCATAATCACCTCTTTAGCAATTCTAGATAAAATTACGCAGATTTAGTTCCCTAAAAATATAAACGATTCTATTTTGATAATTAAATTATAGAAAAGTACTAAGGATTTGTCAAGGACAAATTTTGCTATTAATGGTCGGCAGGTAGAATTATAAGAAATCTAAGTATGATTATCATTCTTCGTTTTCTGAAATAAATGGAGCCCGAGTTGTTTTTTAATCGAGGAAGAGTTGTATTCTCTAAATTTCTTCCAGGTAATCTCCGGATGAAGCAAGAGACCAATAAGTAGAAGAAAAAGAGACGCAAATATACAATAATCAGCTATATTAGCCACACCGGGACCGAACCAATCAATCCAGTCTCTTGTATATCCTCAAAAAATACGATCCGGTAGTGCTCCGAGAATGGAACCGGTAAACAAAATAAAAAAACTTCTCAGAGATAATGTTAAATATTTATGGAGTTTTGAATAATAAATAAAAGAAAGTGCTAAAAACAAAAAACCAAGCATTATCAAGAAAATCCTGAAGAGTCTCCAATTACTACCTACGCCAAATAATCCTCCGTAATTTATCTTGTACGTAAGCCCTAATACTCCCTTTATAACCCAAAATGTCTTATCGGGGTCAAAATATAACTGTGCATTATTTCTTGTAATCACATCAATAGCAGCAATAAATATAATCCAGAATATCGTTAGATAGTGTTTATTTATCTTCATTAAACTTTTCATAGTATTTAGAAAGTCGATTTTTGATATCGAGGGTAAGATTTTCCTTCCCTAATTTATCAACAATCTTTTCCAAGTCATAGTAATTGGTATCCAGCTTTATTTCACCCTCGGATAAGAGACCTCTAAGGAAAATATCCAGGGATTTTAAATATCTCTCGTAACTTATATCCGCTTGATTCTGGACTTCGTAAATTTCACCTTCTTCTTTTAATAAAGTCGCAATTATTATACATTTATTTACGTCCGGAATTTTATCTATTGCAATAATTGAAATTAAATCCTCCGTGCTAAAAGAATTTATGAAAAGAGAATCAAAGCCCAGAAGCTCCTTGCATGTTTCGCCGATAAGAGAGTGTGCTTCTTTATAATTTTTACTTTCTTTTAATTTTAAGATTCTGCTTAAAGCTTCAGCAAACTGTTCTATGAGTCTCATCAAGTAATCTCTACGAATCATAAAAACCCCTTTTGAAATTTCCGGATTAAAATATTACCTGCATTAAGCTGTATATAACGGTTCGTCAGAATCTATTTTTTACTATTTTCATCCATAAATTTAAGTATATCATCCAATCCCGGCGCATTTAACGTATGTGGAAACGTGAGGCATACACAAGCAGCAACAGCCGAAGCGAATTCCACAATTGGTTTATCGTTCCATGAATTCAGTAAACCGTAAATAACACCCGAACGAAATGAGTCACCCGCGCCTGTAGTATCTATCGGTTTAATAATATAAGGTTTGAATTTATTAATACGTTGTTCTCTGCGCCCATACCATAATTCATCGCTTCCAAAAGTAAATATTATTAACCCTTTACAATATTTTTGGTAGTTTTTAAAAATCTTCAGTATATTTTTGCCTTTATAAGCCTGGTCTCGCAATTCATGTGAAATTATAACCGCTTCCGCATTCCGGGCAATAAAATCATCATATCTGCAATCAAGGGTAACATAGGGTTTTTGATTATCTAAACATAGCTCTGCTGCAAGCAGGGATTCATTTTTAAAATAAGGGTCTAAACAAACAATCGTTGCGTTTTGAATATCAGTTTCCTTCGGTGTATTCCATTGTTTCTCTCCTTTGTGAAAAGCGGCATAATTGCCGAATACCGTGCGGGAATTTTTGTCCGTAATGACAATCTCTTCTGTCCCGTAATTTTCTTTTACTTTCAAACGTATTATATCGATGTCAAAAGACTTTAAGCAATCCCGTATTTTACCGGCATTTTTCTCATTCAACCAATTACCGTCGAGTTTTGTCTTTATTCCCAGCTTAGACAACATAATTGCCGAATTGGACGCTTCACCTCCTATAGAAAATACCGATTGATCTATTTCCGCGTATTCATTTGGACGGGGGAATACGAAATCCTTATCTAAAACATGAACCGTACTCATAGAAATCATACCATAGAGATAAACTTTATCCATAAGAGAATTCTTCTTGTAATTCCAGATTGACTATCCAAAGAACTCCTTTAAAAATTGGTTTCTGTTTTAATATAAAATTAAAATTCAATTATTCCCTTCTTTCATAGATTGTAGATATTTACCTGGATTTGTCAAGAATATGTTTATTGCCGAAAGCCATCGGCAATAAAAAATTTAGCGTGCTATAAGTCTTTACGCCGTTAGCCTAATACCTGAAATGTATAAACCTTGTTATTTATCTTTACGAACTATTTCAAAACTTACTATACACCGCGTAACCGGAGTTCTTCTTATAATCAAAAAATCATTATTCTTAATCTTCAAGTAATGATTGATGCCGACATGATGAACCCTTCGGTCCAATACGATCATACATATCGGCAAATAAGAAGAATAAAGAACATCGTCAGAGCCTTTTTGGGCAACGCCTTTAAAAATGTTAACAGAACCGTTTTTTATATCCTGTACGCATTTTACAAAAAATACAAATAACAGAAAAGCAATTAAGGTAAATATAATCGCTGAAAAGATAACGATAAGATCAATTTCTTCTGAAACGACAAGGCTATCTTTCAAAAAAAGAACAATAGCTGCAATTGCTATCAAAAGTACAACACAATTACGAATCAATTTTAGCCTTTCAATCAAAGTTAATTTTTTGTTGTCATCAGATTTATCGAAAGTATCATAATCAATATCTGCACTTACTATAACTTTTTCGACCTTTTTTGTCTTTTTGCCCTTTTTTGTTTTACTATTATTTTTGAGGGTTGTACTTTTCTTAACCTTTTTGTCCTTCTTGACCTTTTTAACTCCTTTGCTCTTCTTTTCCTTTTTTATTTTTTTATCCTTTTTATCTTTTTTCATTTATCCTCTTTAATGATTTAATTATTAAAAAACCAAGTGCGATAACTACAAAAACAATCATCGGCCAGATTAAAAAATTTTCATCTCCTTCGATTACTTTTTTAACCCTGCTGAAATCCGGATTGGCCTGTTCTTTCTTCAAATTTGCTATGATGCTCTTTTCGGATTCCATAAAGGAGAGTAATCTCTCGAATTCATAAACAGGTCTTTTAGCATCAGAATTTCCGTAGAATAGGGAATATTTTTTGTCTTTCTTTACAGGAAAATAAATAAATCTTTGATTTCCTTTAATGGATATGTCCTCAATTTTAAGTGGTGGATCATCCTGGTTGTATATAAATAACTTTAAATATCTATCTCTGGATTCCGGTAAACTTATAACATTATTTCTGTTTTCCTTATTATACCGGTATATAACCGCGGAGTTAAGACGCCGCCAGTCTTCCGCATTATCCGATCCAAAAACCCAAACACTTCTGTAATATCCCCCGGAAGCAAATTTAAGGTTTATTTCTTCCTTTGGAATATTTTTATAATCAACATCAAGGATAATCTCGGTTCTTTTTTTCTCGTAATTCTCACTTCTTGATACTACTTTAGCAGGTATCTCGTCAAGGGAAGCCTCAAAGACCTTTTCATTGTACACCCAACATCTTTCTATTTTAAGAGGTGTTTCTTTTTTATTCCATATAACAATCTTCAAGTATCTTCTCTTTGTATCGGAAAAATTTAGATCGGTTAATGATGTCCTGTAATCATCGGTATAAAAACTAAAAATATTTGCGTCACCCCTAATTTTCAGCCATTTCTTACCATCATCACTTCCCCAGATCTCGACTTTTCTCCTGAAATTCTTATCCGGAGTGACCATATGTATTTTGTTTATAATTTGAGTTTTTTTACCCATATCAAGATAGAATTCCGTGTACTCATTCGGTACGTTGGAGAGATTGTAAAACTTAGGTTCAAAGCGTACTGTTTCTTTTCTGCGCTCCACCATTTTTAGTTTATAAGGAATTTCTCCTTTATCACTAACAACTCTTATATCAGAGAGATCATATTTGGAATGATTATAGACCTGGGCATCGATTTTGACGTTCGCGACACCTTCAACATTGCTTATCGCAATTTGTTTTTCAAATTCCCAATCCGTTTTCGAGAAATCCGCTCTAATTATAACTGCAATAAACGCAATAAGTAAAATGTATTTTTTACTTATTTTCATTTATCCTGCCAACCTTCTTTTGATAAATAAACGAAATAATGAGTAAAATTATCCCAAGCACAACAAAGGATAAAACTCTGTATGTTGTTTCAAGATAAGAAAAATCATAGAAAAACACTTTTATTATCGTAAGAGAAGCCATCAAAAATCCGGCAATTCTCGCAGGAGAGCTTTCTTTAATTATGCCTACTATGAATAAAACAAGTGCATATATACCCCAGAGAACCGAAACCACAAGAGATTTCATTTCACTTAAATGACTAAACTTATCAAAGAATTTACCTGTTCCGACAAGTGTAAACCAGAACACAAGAAGCATACCCAATATATTCAAAGCACCGACCAATTCCTTATTTTCGTTTTCCTTGGATGTGATAAGAAATTTAGAGCAAAGGAATACGGCCACGATCGTAACTGTCGAATTGAAAAAGAAAGGACCAAGTTCAAGAAAGAAATAATCGATAAAAAACATTTTAGAAACTGCAATACCGAGAAGTACAAGAGAAAGAATCTTCAAAACCTTTTCTTTCCTCCCAAGCGAAAGGATAACAGTCCCTTCAACAGCCCAGGCACAAGTAGACCAATTTGCTTTTAAGAATATCGGAATCGCAATTGTGAGGAAGAAGATTGCGAGGCTTGTAAAAGACCAGGCAAACTCCAGTTTCTCCTTCTTCTCGGTCCTTGTACCTTCAAAATAATGGAAAGCCGCAAGGAGCAATGCCAAAGTCCCTGCAATATAAGGATTTATTTCATAGGTTACGAACCAAAGAACAAAATAATAAAGAAAAGGATTAAGAAAAAGTATAACAAATGATTCGGTATTCTCTTTTCTTGGTATATAAAAGAAAAGAGCAAAGAACACAGTAGAAAACGTTAAAAACACCCAGGGATATCCGCTCTCCGTTGAAAACTTAATGGTAGTAAGAAGCATCATTGCCGTTAGAGAAAACGCCAGGATATTAAGCCATTTCCATTCTTTAATCTTCGTTACTATAAGAATCCATCCGTTTATAAGGGCAAGATACAAAAAAAGTATAACCAGTGCTACAGGGGTAATCTCACCACCCCGGAATACATAAGGAGTAAGAAATGCCCCTATAACGGCAATGAAAGAGACAACGCTGGAATCGTATCTAAGGGATAATAGAACTCCGGTAATTGTTACCAGCAGCATCAGAAAAAAAGTTGCGGCGGGGTGTATTAAATTATAGAAAGCGGATGCAGCATAAAACGAAAAATAAAGAATTACGATCCCACAGCTTGAAATCCCTAAAGCATAATGCCCGTATCCTTTCATTAATTTTTCTCCCGTATAGAGCAAAGCGGTTCCTATGAACAGACCTATCGCTATTCTGCCCCAGAGTCCAACGTATGGGAATGAATATTTAATGAATAACCCTACGCCTATTAGTAACGCAACGATCCCAATTTTGTGCAAAATATTAATCCAGATTTTTTCCTGGTCAGCTGCAGTAACGGATGTGGCTTTTATCTTAATTTCTTCTTCGGGTTGTTCATAAACAAAAGGCTTTTTCTCCTCTTCGATTTCTTCGGGTTCTTCCTTAATGAGATAAGCCACTTCTTCCTCCTTTTCTTGCGGAAGTTCTTCCTCTGATATTTTTTCTTCTTTATCGCCTTCTAGGGACTCTTCAATCGATTCAACTACTTCTTTCGCTTCTTTCAAAAATTTCTCAATTGAGTTTAATCTGTAGTCAACACTTTTTATCCTCTCTAATATTTCTTCTCTTGAATCATCTTTTTTGTCCATACTAGACCCCCTGTTTCAATCTATATATATCATAAGAAATTTCCGACCATAAGTCAAGAGTGTTATTTTCTCTTCCCGCTCGATTTTTTTGCCGCAGAGAAACAAAATTGGCAATGAACTCGCTCGGAAATCAGCGTGAATTAATAGGAGGGTTGACATAGTAATTTTAAAACAGCTATTTGACAATTCAGCATACGTTAGCACAATCTCCTTTCTTGACATAAGTGTTTTGCAATTTATATTATAGCGTATGAATTATCTTAAGTTAAAGTTTATTGGTATAATAAAATGATAAATGGAGAGGATTATGTTAACCGATAATATTCTTGATTTAATTGGTAATACTCCGATGATTCAATTGAAAGGAGAAAATCTTTTTGTAAAGGCGGAGTACCTGAACCCTGGTGGAAGCATCAAAGACCGTGTCGCTTTGGCAATGATTGAGGGTGCCGAGAGGGACAATCGTCTTGATAAAGATTCGATTATTGTAGAGCCTACCTCGGGTAACACCGGCATCGGGATCGCTCTTGTAGGCCGGTTGAAAGGATATCAGGTCCGGATCGTTATGCCGGAAAACATGAGTGTAGAACGCAAAAAACTGATACGCACACTGGGAGCGGAACTTATACTTACTCCCGCCGAGGATGGTATTAAAGGATCTGTAGATTATGTTGAAAAAATGTTATCAGAGGATCCACACGTTGTAGTCTGTCAGCAATTTGAAAACCCTGATAATCCCCGTATTCACTATGAAGAAACTGCTCATGAACTATGGCGTCAAATGAGAGGAGATATTGCCGGTTTTGTTGCCGGTGTTGGCAGCGGAGGAACACTCCAGGGTGTAGGCAAATTTCTTAAAGAGCATGATAAGGATGTTAGGATTGTGGCGGTAGAACCCAAAGACGTTTCTGCCCTTCTCGGACACGAACCCGGACTTCACCAGATACAAGGAATTGGAGATGGATTCGTGCCTAAGATTCTGGATGTATCCCTGGTGGATGAGGTTATTGAGGTGACCGATGAAGATGCGATTGAAGCGACCCGTCAATTGGGTAGAGATTATGGCTTGATGGTAGGGATTTCTTCCGGCGCAAACGTTTGGGCAGCACGACAGTTAGCCCGTGAAGTTAGCGGAAATATAACTACTGTTCTTCCCGATCGTGCCGAACGTTACTTCAGCACCGCATTAATGTGAATTAAAGACGTCAAGTTTGAGTTTTAAGTGAAAAATGGAATTTGAGATAAAACAAATAGGAATAGTTCACAGTCCGTACAAGATAAAAGAGGAATGTCCAATCCAGGGAAATGTTATACCTGAAGGAAAAGGACAGATTGAAATTTTTACCGAATATGAAGAAGCGTTAGAAACAATAGAAACTTTCTCACATATTATTTTATTTTTTATATTCGATAGGGCAGGTGAGGTTAAATTATGCCGACCCACTTTTTTGGATGATGCTCCGCATGGGGTTTTCTCGTCCCGACATCCCTGCAGACCAAATGGGATCGGTTTTTCCATAGTAAAACTGGAAAAAAGAAATAAGAATATTTTAGATGTTAGCGGAATAGACGTTCTTGATAATACACCGCTTGTTGATATTAAACCTTATATTCCGAGGTTTGATTGTTTCACGGATGCGAATAATGGATGGATGGAAACAAAAAAAAATCGCCCAAAACCGGAGGGAAGAGAGTAAGGGGTAGTTAGTACTACCCGAGTCATGAGTCGTGCG
>CAYYUB010000013.1:0-24841 GCA_964474855.1 uncultured bacterium | reverse complement strand
AGAGTATAAAAAATATATAGTTCATATAACTCATAACGCGTTTGTGATTAAGGAACAGTAAAATTAGGTTTTAGTAAAACAAAATAAAATTTTTTCTCTGTGCTCTCTGTGTGAGAATTAGGTTTTCCTACCCCCTTGACTTTAAAATAAACAAAGTTATTCTTTTTGAAAAGGAGAGGGATTGAAAAAATTTCGAGTCTGGTTGCCAATTATATTCTTGCTTATAGGAATTGGCGTAATTTTTTATATAAATAAAGTAAAATCTAATACAACAGAGGTCTTTTCTGAAGATTTTTTTACCAGTGGGTCGAATACTGAATATCTGGGGATATATCTAAAAGGATATAAGGTTGGTTATGTTGCTTCCAGGATTGATACTGTCGAGGATGGATATAAGGTTTACTCAAATACATATATGAAATTATCTCCTATAGCCGGGATGGAGAAGGAGATTATGTACAAGGTGATTGCCAATGCAGATCTGACATATAATATAAAAGATTTTGAGTTTTCAATGTTTTCGGATAATCGTTTGTTTGAAGCTCAAGGAAAAAGACAAAATGATAAGCTGTTAGTTGAAATGAATTGGGGGGAAGAAGAAAAAAGGAAAAAGGAGTTTAATCTTAAGTCTAATTACATGCCTGCAACTTTGGAAGGTTTAGTCAAGATAGGAAAAACGGGTAATTTTGAGTTCTTTGACCCTACAATACAATCATTATTCGAAATAAGTGTTACAAATTTAGGAAGAGAGCCACTGGAGGGAGATTCAACCACTAAGTACAGTGTAAAACAACCATTTATGGAAATGTTTTTCTGGGTATCCGATAAAGGAGAACTTCTTAGATCCGAATCCCCAATAGGTCTGGTTATGAAAAAAGAGGACAGGGTAGATAAGGAGGATATCGAAGTAGTTGGATTTAAATTGTATGATTCTTATGCTATCAAAGTTGAAAAAGAAATAAATAATCCTCGTAATATATCTATGTTAACTATTCGTCTCGATTCTGTTGATCTTACGGGTCTCAGGATAAAGGACGATAGGCAAACGCTTAAAGGAAATGTTCTTACCATAAGGAAAATATCTCCCGGGAAATCATCGCTCATTCCCCAAGAAGTAAAAGAATTTTTGAAAGCTACTCCTTTTATCCCCTCGGATGATGAGAGAATTAAGAAAATAGCAAAAGAGGTTGTCGGAGAAGAAGAGGGTCTTGATGCCGTAGGGAAGATTATATCCTATGTTGATGAAACATTGGCAGATAAACCCACATTTTCTATCCCAAACGCTCTTGACGCTTTAAAATCCGGAGAGGGCGATTGTAATGAGCATTCGGCTCTTGCTGTGGCACTCCTGCGGGCTGTGGGAATACCAGCGAGGGTGGAAGTTGGGCTTGTTTATGTTAACCAGGCTTTTTATTATCATGCCTGGGTTGGAGTTTATTTAGGTGGGAAATGGATCTCAACTGACCCTACTTTTGGACAGAGAATTGCTGATCCGACTCATGTAAAATTAGAATACGGAGGTTTTGAGAATCAGGCTAAGCTCTATAAAGTTATAAATAAACTTCAAATTTCGGTTTTAGATTATGATTGAACTTAGAAATCTTTCCAAAAGTTTTGGGAAGGTTAGAGCTGTTAATAATTTAACACTTCTAATACCCGGGGGAGAATTATTTACGCTACTGGGGCCAAATGGGGCGGGTAAAACCACGACTGTAAAAATGATTACAGGGCTTATATTGCCAACAGAGGGAGAAATTTATATTAATAATGTTGATATTCTAAAGGAACCGGAAAAAGCTAAAAGTATGATTTCATACATTCCCGATGAGCCCTTTCTTTATCCTGAATTAACAGGAAGAGAGTTTATCTTTTTCGTCTCCAGACTTTACGGCTTGGAAAAGAAAACTATTGAAGAAGGGATGGAGTATTTATTTGAGGAATTTAGAGTGGATGAGTGGATCGACTTGCCTTCTTGTGAATATTCGCATGGCATGAGGCAAAAGGTTATATTTATACAGGCATTAATTCATAATCCGGATGTTATGGTAATCGATGAACCTATGGTAGGATTGGATCCTGTTTCCGCAAGAACGGTGAGAAAAATCTTAAGAGATAGAGTTTCCAATGGGGCATCTGTTTTTATGTCCACGCATTCTCTTTCGCTCGCGGAAGAAATATCTGATAGAGTTGGAGTAATTGATAATGGAAATTTATTGAAAACAGGAAAGGTGTCCGAACTTAAAGGAAGTATGGGAGAAATTTATTCGACTTTGGAAGAAGTTTATTTTAAGCTTACAGAGGAGGAGAAGAGTGTCGTGTAGAGTAGGTATTTTAGTTTCAGGTCGAGGCTCAAATCTTCAATCTATTATTGATAAGAGTGAGTCTTCAGAGATAGATACTGAGGTTGCAGTTGTTCTTTCCGACAATCCCGAGGCGTATGCTCTCCAGAGAGCAAAAAAAACAGGAATTAAAGCTTATTATATTGACCCTGAAAACTCAAAGCCAATATTAACCGGTAAGGCAGAAGACAATTATATAAACACCCTGAAAGAACATAACGTTGATCTTGTCTGTCTCGCAGGATTTATGAGGATAGTAAAAGAAAAGTTAATATCTGAATTCAAATGGAAAATGATGAATATTCATCCCTCACTCCTGCCGTCTTTTAAAGGTCTTAATGTACAGAAAAAAGCGTTGGATTATGGGGTGCGTTTTGCAGGTGCTACCGTTCACTTTGTTAGCGGAGATGTAGACGGAGGTCCCATAATCTTACAGGCGGTGGTTCCAGTTTATCAGGATGATACCGAGGAGAGTCTTTCTGACAGAATATTAAAAGAAGAACATAGAATTTATCCGGTGGCTATAGATCTTTTTTCCAGGAACAAATTAAAAATTAGAAATAATAAAGTTTTTATTGAGGAAACTAATGGAGAATAAAATAAGAATAGGATTAGTTGGTGCCGGCGCTGTTGCGCAGGTTGGATATTTACCGGTTATTACAGAAAGGGAGGACCTGGTCCTTGAAGCGGTTTGTGAATCAAACAAAGAAAAAGTAGAAATTCTTTCGAGAAGGTACAAAATAAAAAAAGCATTTGTGGATTATGAGAAAATGTTACAGGATCCGGAAATTGATGCTGTTATAATTGCGACACCTAATTATCTGCATACTCCGATGGCTATCTCAGCAATCGAGTATGGGAAAAATGTTCTCTGTGAGATGCCTCTTGGTCTTGATTCCAAAGAAGTAAAGCGATTGGGGGAGGTTGTTGACTCCTCCGAGCTCATTTTAATGCCGGCGTTTAATGGAAGATTCAGACCAGATGTTGAGATACTAAAGGAACTTGTTTTTTCCGGGGAGTTAGGCAAGCTTTCCTTTGCCAAAGCAGGGTGGCTAAAATCATTACACGAAGAACATTTGGATGGTTGGAGAAGAGATCCTTTGAAATCCGGAGGCGGGGCAATAATGACTTTAGGGGTACAAATTCTCGGTTATGTTACTTACCTTTTCGGTTGGGATATTTCTTCTGTGGATGCGGGATTTCATACCACTGATAAAATTGAAGATTCAGGAATAATATTCTTGCGTTATACGGACGGAAGATACCTTTTGCTGGAAGTGGGTTGGACTCTTCTTTTCGAAAAGGATTTTACTTATTTTAACCTTTACGGAAGTGATGGGGTTGGGCTTTTGAATCCTCTGAAGATAAAGAAGTTGGAGGATAATAAAGTTAAAGATATTACTCCTCTTAATATTCCTAAACATCCGGTAAAAAGTTCTTATCAGGGCCTGATTGATCATTTCATAAATGCTGTCAGGGGAGGACATCTTGCTGAAAATACCTGGAAGGATGCTTACACCGTTGCCAGGATAGTAGATGCTGCCTACAGGTCTGCGGAGGAGAAAAAAGAAATTTACCTGGACTGAATTTCCTTATAGATTATGTCGAATTTTCTCGATCGTTTTAAGAACCCTTTTTTTGATTATTTTCTACTTGTCTTAGGTGGAGTTTCTTTAACCTTTTCTTTTGCCCCTTTTAATTTTTTCATTCTTGCCTGGTTTTCTTTTATCCCTTTATTTTATACGCTTCGTAATGGTAAATTTCCTTTTTTAAAGGGTTTTATAATGGGCATTGCTTTTTTTTCTACGCTTCTTTACTGGATTCCCCTTTCGGATGTGGAGGGTGCGGTTGTTCCACAGGTAATATTCGGGTCTTTTGCTTTAATAATTTATCTTTCTTCTTTTTTCGGTTTTTCAGGTATTTTGTATAATAAGTTGAATCAACTGGGTTATTCCTATTTGTTTCCGATTGTCTTTGCCGGATTAGAATTTTTGAGAAGTCTCTCGTCTGTCTGGGGTTTTACCTGGGGTTCTATTGGTTTTTCCCAGAGTAACTTAATTCATCTGATTCAATTTGCATCTATCGGAGGTTTACCCCTTGTTACATTGTGGGTTCTTTTTCTGAACATATTTCTATATTTATTTATTACCCATTTTAATTCAAAAACAAAAGAGAAAATGATTTACCTGTGTTCTTTCATTTCTTTTCTAATCATACCTTTTGTATATTCCCAAATAATACTTCATAGAGAGATTTCCTCTTGCGAATATAAAACCATTGTAGTAATACAGCCTAACGTTTTACCAGCAGATAAAAGAAAAAGCGATTTTGAGCGATTAATCAGAATAAAAAATATTATTGAAAAAAGTCCCGATGCCGATTTATATGTTTTGCCGGAAACAGCCGCTCCGTTTTCTCTTTCCAGCAATTATAGAGCAGAGATTCTTTTCCGGAACCTTGCGAAAGAAAAAACAGCCCCTATTATTACCGGCATGCTTGATTTCCAGCGGAAAGAAGGAGAAGTTGTATATTATAATGCCGCGTCGATTGTTGATTCATCCGGTGTTAGGGGAATTTATAGAAAGGTTTTCCTTGTTCCTTTTGTAGAAAGATTACCTTTTGATGATGTAATTCCAAAACTAAAGGAGATTAATTTAGGACAGGGAGGCTATACTCCGGGTTCTGACTTTACCGTTTTTGAGGCTGATAGTATAAAATTTTCCGTTTACATTTGTTATGAAGCAATCTTCCCTCAGTTTGTAAGAGAATTTGTGACGGGTGGGGCTGAACTGCTTGTAAATATTACAGAGGATGGTTGGTTTGGCAGAACAAGCGGCCCCTATCAGCATGCTCAAATGGCTGCCTTTCAATCGATAATATTCCGAAGAGCTCTTGTAAGGTCTGCAAACACTGGTGTTTCATTCGTCTGTAGCCCTTACGGTAGGATTTTGAAAAAAACTCAGATATTTCATGAAGATTATATTGTTTGTAAAGTTCCTATATTAGATGGAAAAACGGTTTATTCTAAAATCGGGAATACTTTCGGATGGTTGTTTTTATTTTTTAGCTTATTGCTAATTATATATAGGAAAAAGAAAAAATGATAAAAAAACAGAATCTTGAGAGTATTCTTAGAAAAATAAAACCTTTAACAAAAATAAAAGAATACGCAAACAAAGCAAATAAAAAGGTTTATCTCGTAGGCGGAATGCTCAGAGATCTTCTGCTCGGTCTCGAAATAAACGATATAGATATTGCGATAAGCGGTAAAGGAAAGGAGTTCGCGCAGGCTCTCGGTAAGAGCTTTAGATTAAAAAAGGACCTCAATGAATTCAGAGTAACAAACGGGGATATTAATATTGATGTGTTAGGCCTTGGTTCTACAGAAATTTTAGAAGATCTTGGGAGAAGAGATTTTACAATAAATGCTATGGCTTATAATCTTCTTGATAAACGTTTTATAGACCCTTTTAACGGTGTTAAAGATCTTGAGAAGGGTATCATTAGGGCGATGGGAAGGAAAAATATAGTAGAAGACAGTTGTAGAATACTCCGGGGCTTACGTTTTAGAGCTTCTTTTGGGTTTAAAATTGAAGAAAAAACAGCGGATTTATTTATGGAGTATGCGGAGAAGCTTACCTCTGTTGCTCCGGAGAGAATACAGTTTGAGCTTCTTTCAATATTTAAAGCCGAAAATTCACACCTTGCGATAGTGCCGGAGGTTTTTGATAAAATCTTTCCCGGGTTTTTAAAGATGAAAGAAATTAAAGGAGGAAAAATAACCGAAGATCTTATGGGTCATTCTATATTAACTCTTGAGGAAATCGGTTCTCTTTCCAAAGATTTCTCTGTTTTTGGAGTTTATAAAAAAAAGGTGGAAGCATATTATTCGGAAAATAAAACAGGATTGAAACTGGCTGCCCTTTTGCACGATATAAAAAAGCCGGATGCCAAGAAAATCGAAGGGGATAAGGTTCATTTTTACGGCCATGATAAAATGGCTTCAGATTGGTTTAAAAAAATCGGTAAAAAATTAAAGTTTTCTTCTAAGGAGAGAAATTATATTACAAAATTGATTATGTATCATATGTGGATACACCTTCTTGCTGCTCAAGAAGAGATAACCGAGCGAGCTAAGAGAAGACTGTGTTTCGAATTGGGTAGTGATATTATAGGTTTAGCTCTATTTTCGGTAGCCGATCAGATAGCTACAACGGGGGAAAAAGATCCTCATCTTATTGAAGTTTGCAAGCAAATTATTGCTTATTATTTTTCAATGAAAGATGAAGTAGAAGAACCTTTGCTAATGGGACACGATCTTATTGAGCATTTAAATCTTACCCCGGGACCTATTTTCGGTGAGATATTAAGCAAAGTACAGATGGCTTACGAAGAGGGAGAAATCAAAACAAAAGAAGAAGCTATTAAATTTGTCGAAACCCGTATGAAAGGACTTGACATAAAAGAATCTTGAATTATTTTGAATTATGGGAAGGAGGAGATAGTAAATGAGAATTCAAAACATTAAATATATATTTGTTTTGGCTTTGATGTTTTTAGCCCTTGGATGTAATGAAAGTAAATTTACGCCGCCTGAAGATGGTATCGTAACGGAGAAAATGGCTACAAGGTACGTTACAGTTTCCATTGCTCTTACAAAAATTGCAGAAGATGAAGCCGTGAAACTTGCGGAGCTCAGGAAAAAACATGGTATTTCATCAAGCATGACCGAACTTGATGATGATGAGTACAAAGAAAAATACCCTGCGGCTGTAGCCGCCTGGGATTCTCTTCGGGGAAACTGGAAAAGGAAACAGGATTCGGTGTATAAAGTGCTTGATATGATTGAAGAAGAATGGGACTGGATAGCAGGGGCTATTATAACTTATGAAAACAGAGAAATACGGCAATTTATTATTAATGAGTTTGAGCGATTAAATAAAGAAACAGACTCACTGCCGAAACAAGCCAAAGATAGTAGCTGAATAAATACAAATCCTTTTTTCTTATTATTCTATAGAATATCCACAAGGCAAGAAGTCCGGAAAGGAAAGCAAATATCCCTCCTGTAATTAGACTTACGGGTTCTATATCAGTCTCGCAAATATCGGGGAGATTAATTATAAAAGCTCCTAAAAGGGCAGGTATGGCGAGAATAAATGAGAATTCAAAGGCTTTCTTACGTGTTACTCCGAGTAGAAGTGCCGTAGCAACTGTAACACCCGAACGGGAAATTCCGGGTGTGAGTGCTATGGCTTGAGCAATGCCTATGATAAGAGCTGTTTTTAAATCTATATCTTCCTTATCTTCTTTTGATTTTCTACTTAGAAAAAGTATAAATCCGGTTAGCGAAAGAGTTAAAGTTACCAGTAAATAATTGTTAAATAATAGCTCGATTTCATCTTTTAAAAAGACACCTATAAGAGCTATTGGTATTGTTCCCACAATTATTAAAAGTATTTTTTCTTTAGTCGCATAATCCAATATTTTTTTTCGGAAGAATATAAGTATTGCTAATAGGGTTGCGAAATGAAGTGTTACTTCCATTACCACACCTTCACCAGGGAAATTGATCCAATGTTTCAAGATAACTAAGTGTCCAGAACTGGATACCGGTAGAAATTCTGTTAAGCCCTGAACGATTCCTAATATTAACGATTTCATTGAAATTTACTTAGGATGAGTGATATGAAACCCGGGATGATTAAAATTTTCAGTATTCTTTGTGTATTGCTGAACCAAATAGGATTAGACCTTGATCTTTTTATCATAATAAGAATAGGGAACACGATACCTGGAATAGCACAAACTGCAAAAAGTTTACCGAATACAAATGATGCAGCACATATCCAAAAAATCAGGAGCCATAATGTAAAAACAACCAGTTGTCTAGTCCGTCTTATTCCGAATACGACAGGGAAGGTACGTAAACCCGCTTTCCTGTCTCCTATTATGTCCTCTCCATCTTTCAATATTTCTCTGGGCAGGCTAAGCAAAAATATTAGTGAAAAAGGCAATATTGAGTTTCTTAGATTAAGAAAGGCAAAAGAGGCAATAGCCCCAACAATTATAGTCATAGAAAGCAATAAAGCCACTGTTATGTTTCCGATTAGAGGACGTCTTTTTAGAAAAGGGGTGTAGATAATTAGTAAAAACGTGGCTGCTAATCCAAGCTTTAATAAGTTCCAGTCAATAAAGAATAGTAAAATATTGCCTGATATAAAAAATAAGATTGAAATTAGCAATGCTTGTTTTTTCTTTAATCTTCCGGAAGGTATTAATCTCTCAGGTTTATTTATCTGGTCCGTTGTGACGTCGAAGTAATCATTGATGAGATTTCCGGCTATGGTTATTAGTATTACAGATAATGCCGCGAGATAAACATGAATTCCTATAAAGGCCGGGGTGAGAAAACCGCCAAGAATTACAACTCCTCCGGCCATTAGCGCGTTAATAATCCTCATTATATAAATCGGTTGGTCTGTGGGTCAGTTAGTCCGTTGGTCCGTAGAAAAAACACACCAACCCACCCACACACTAACACACTAACAAATTTTAATCTGTATTTTTCCATTTTGATATTTGATTTTTGCATTATTATGAGACTTTTGAACCGGCAGGGATATCATCATCCGGAGAGATAATTGATAATTTATCTCCACTACTTGCCGCAAGTAACATGCCTTCCGAGGTAATTCCTCGTATTGTCGCGGGTTCTAAATTTGTTATAACAACGACTTTTTTATTTTGCAGCTGTTCGGGAGTGTATTGTTGCTTTACCCCCGCTATGAGCGTACGTTTTTCTCCGGTGTTAACGGTAAGTTTATAAAGTTTGTCGGCGCCCTCTACATCCTCCACCTTTTCTATTATTCCTATTTTTAAACCCATTTGTGTAAAATCATCTATTGTAACATGAGACATTTTCAACCTCCTCAATTGTTTTTCTACATCGGCGTCTTCAATTTTTTGAAAAAGCGGTTCGATCTTTCCGGTTTTATGTTTGCATTGCAGCTCTATACACTTTAATTTATCCCATTCTTTTTCTTTTAATTTTAACTGGTTAAGGATTTTTTCCGCGCTAAAAGGTATAAAAAGTTTTCCGATAGTACCGAGAACATGGGTCAAATGAGAACAAAGATAGATCGTTGTAGCCATTCGATCGGGATCGGCTTTTCTGCTTTCCCAGGGTTTCATTTGATCGTAATATTTGTTTCCGATTGTACTCATTCGCATCCATAATCTTATAGCCTGCTTGAATTTGAATCTTGAAAGAGCGGAGTCTAATTTGTCTATTAAAGAGTTAACTTCAGATAACATACTTTTATCTTCTTTTGTTAATTCACCCTGTTCGGGAATTATGCCATCATTATATTTGTCAATGAATTTTAACGTTCTGTTTATGAAATTACCCAGATTGTTTATAAGTTCCTGGTTTACTCTTTCCTGAAATTCCTTCCATTTAAATTCCGAATCTCTTGTTTCGGGCATTATACTTCCCAGGTAATATCTTAGAAAGTCAGGCTTGAAATATTCCAGGTATTCGTGCAACCAGATAGCCCAGTTTCTGCTCGTAGAAATTTGTTTTCCTTCAAGATTTAAGTATTCGTTGGCCGGTATCTCGTCAGGTAAAGTATATTCTCCCGTTCCCATAATAATAGCCGGCCATATGATACCGTGAAAGACAATATTATCCTTGCCTATAAAATGAACCAATCGAGTTTCGGGGTCCTGCCAATAATCTTTCCATTTATCCTCTTGCCCAATCTTTTTTGCCCATTCTATTGTCGAAGAAATGTAACCGAGGGGCGCATCAAACCATACATAAAGAACTTTATTCTTCGGAGCATCCGCTAAAGGTACCGGTATACCCCACTGGAGATCTCTTGTAATTGGTCGTGGTCGAAGACCCTCTTTTAACCAGCCTTTAAGGTAGCTTTTTACGTTTTTTCTCCAATTCTTTTTTTCTATCCATTTTTCCAGCTGGCCTTGAAATTTATCAAGTAGAAGATACCAATGTTTAGTTTCTTTTTTTATTGGTGTCGACCCGCATAATTTGCAGATTGGATTTTTTAATTGATCTGATTCCAACCAGCTTCCACAGGAATCGCAGGAGTCTCCTCTTGCTTCTTCGTAGTTACAATACGGACAGATTCCTTCAACGTATCTATCGGGAAGGAATTTCTTGCAGTTTTCACAATAGAACTCTTTGGTTATTTTTGCCTCTATATAACCTTTTTCGTATAATTCAAGAAATATTTTTTGTGATAAATCATGGTGGATTTTTCTTGAAGTTCCGGAAAAATTATCAAATTCCACGCCTAATTTTTTTAAAGATTCATGTATAATATTATGGTAGCGATTTACAAGTTCCCCAGGAGAAATTCCTTCTTTCTCTGCGGAAAGTGTTATCGGGACCCCGTTTTCGTCTGTACCGCAAATGTAAATTACATCTTCATTTTTTTTTCTTAAAAATCGGGTATAAATATCGGCAGGAAGATAAACACCTGCGAGATGTCCAATATGTATGGGTCCATTTGCGTAAGGCAGTGCCCCTGTTACTATTGTTTTCCTTTTTCCTGTATTCTGACCCACGTATCGCCTTTTCTTTTTATTTCGTCAATGGGAATTTCTTCCTGAGTTTCATCCGGATGTGAGACGGTTACAATACCGGTCAACATGTTTCTGTGCATTACTGTACTTTCTCCTTTTTCAGTCTTAACTTTGTTATCTCTTTCGGGGAACTTAAGACTGATTTCATCGTAAAAATTGTGTTCGAACTGCAAACAACAGAGCAGCCTTCCGCACAGACCGGAAATTTTTGAAGGGCTAATATATATATCCTGATTTCTCGCAGTTTCAAGCTTTACTCTTGGTTTTTCAGTTAAGAAAGTATTGCAGCAAAGCGGGTTTCCGCATAAACCTAACCCTCCGGCAAACCCGGCATAATCCCTTACTCCTATATGTCTTAGTTCTATTATACAATTAAAGTCTTTCTTTAAATCTTTGACAAGAGCTCTAAAGTCTATTCTTTTATCGGCAAGAAAATAAAATTTATACCTTTTTCCATTCCATTCCTTATCAACTCCGACTACTTTCATTGCAAGTTTGTGGTGTTTAATTCTCTTTTTACAGTAGATAAGAGTTTTTTTCTCATCCTTTAAGATTTCCTTTAATTTCTCTTTTTCGCTATCATAAATGAGGTGCAATACCTTACCTTCCGGATGTAGTTTACAATGAATTTCGTTTCCCGCTTTGCCTACAAAGCGTTCGTTTTTTATCTCGCAGAGGATATATTCTCCGTTTTTGAGGGTAAACTCAGATTCCATGGGGTATTTTACGCCGTGAAATTTTACAAAATATAACATTAGACTTTTAATAGAAGGTAAAAGATTATCTTTTCCGGTCCTATGTTTGAATAGTAATATCTATAGGCGTTCTTAAGGTAGTTAAAAGAATCCCAGGTCTTGGCAAATGTTATTTCTTTGTTTTTATATTTGTCTTCTATCCGCTTTTGTAAATACTGTAAAAGAAATTCTATTTTCCATTCTTTTTTTAATGCTTCCGACCAGTTTTTTATGCGCGATTTTGGTGAAAGACCAAAAAACAATTCCTCTATTTTTTTCTCCAGGGTTTTTTGGGAATTAATAAATAGGGTTTCCTCTATTCCTCGACCAAAACGGGTTATAGATTTGTCTTGTAAGATTTGTTTCTGTAGTTCAAGGGAAAGAGGGCTAAATCTTATAATCCGGCTTCTGGATATTATTGTATCAGGTAAAATGTGTTTTTCCGGTGTTATTAGAATAAAAATGACATTTTCGGGCGGTTCTTCGAGTATTTTCAAGAATGCATTAAGTCCTTCTTTTGTAATGCGTTCAGATTGAACAATTATTACAATTCGCCACTTGTTCTCCATAGGGGTAATGTATACGTAATCTTGCAGCTTTCTTATCGTATCGATAGAAATACTTCCCTTATTTTGTCTAATGGTGAAATACTCCTTATTTCTGCGTAAATTCATTATTTCGTTCTTTTCATATCCGTCAAATTCCGGAAAGACAATCGCGAGATCAGGGTGAGTGCCTCTAAATACCTTCTTTTCATCTTTAAGTATTCCCGCAGAAAAATGCAGTGCTGTAGTGAACTTACCTATCCCGGCTGGCCCATAAAACAGAAAGGAAGAAGGAAATTTCCCTGTTTTTAGTGTTGAGGATAAGATTTGTTTTGGAATTTTTTGTTCTCTTACTTCTTCCATATACTTATAGTTTTATATAATTGAAAGGATTAACCGCTTTGCCGTTTTTTCTTATTTCAAAATGAAGTGAAGGCTTTTTAACAGAACCAGTTTGACCTACCTTACCAATTATATCTCCTGCCTCTACTTCCGTTCCGTTTTCCACGCTAGCGGAGGCGAGGTGACTATATAAGGTGATAAAACCAGATCCGTGTTCTATTAGGATTAACTTGCCATAACCAAGAAAAATATCACTGTATACGACCTTTCCGGGCGCTACTGCTTCTACGTCTGTTCCCCAGGGAACTTCAATGTCTATCCCTCTGTTTATCGTTTCCGTCCCATACCGCTCTTCTTTTTCTTTTCCGAAATACCCGGTTACCATTCCATCTACCGGTAAAGTAAGTATTTTTTCAGAAAAGTATCTGCTGCCGGGAGCGCTTGCTTCTCTGGAAAGGCTTCTTATCAATTTTTCAAGATCTCTCATTGCTTTTTCCATTTCCTGGGACATAGCTACAGCTTTTTTGCTCTCTCCCTCAATTTCATTTAAATATTCGTTTTTCTCATTTTTTGTCTTTTCCAATGCAGTTTCTTGATCTTTTACCTCAAATAATATTTCGTCCAGGGTTTCTGCTTTCTTATCGGTTCTTTCTTTTTGTAATTGAAGGCGTCCCTCTAATCGTTCGATTTCATCGAGAACTCTTTTATCCTGATCGGCAATTATAGTAAGGAATTTTGCCCTCTTTACCGCGTCAGAAAAAGAGTAAGAGAGCAGTATAACTTCTATTGGGTGTAGCGGCCCATGTATATATATTTCTTTAATTCTTTCACCTAATACTTCTCTCTTTTCTTGAAGTCGATAATGTATTTCATTCATAAGGAGTTCGATGTTCTTTTTCTCTTCATTTGTTATTTTCCTTTTTCTTCTGAGTACATTGATGAGTTCGGCATTTAAACTTATTTCCTTGTCAAGTTCCTGTATGTTTTTTAAAATATCGGTTTTTTCAAATTTTAACTCCGCTATTTTTTCTTTTTGTTCTTTTAACTGTTGTCTGAGAACTTTTAATCTTTCCTCGGGAGATCGGACTTCGGCAGATATAAGAGTAATTAAAAGTAAAAAACAGATCATAAATTTATCCCAGCAGTTTATTATTGGTTTTAAGCGATTCTTCGGTTATTGTGCTATCTTTTTTAAACATTAATGATATTTTCTTGTTTAACACAAGAAAAATTCCAATAAGAGCAAATAAAAAGTTTTTTCTATTCATAATATCCTAATCTTTTTACTTCCTCTTTTACTTTTCTCCAGTTTTTTTTGACTGCTACCCAGGTGTTCATATATACCTTTCTACCAATAAGTTCTTCGATGCTTTTTCTTGCTTCACTTACAACTTTTTTTAATTTCTTTCCACCTTTACCAATTATAATGCCTTTTTGAGACTCTCGCTCGACAAAAATTTTAATATCAATTTTATTGTCTTCCATATTTTCCACTTTAACGGCTACAGAATATGGTATTTCCTGAGAATATTCCTCAAGTATCCGTTCTCTTACAAATTCTTCTATAAAGAAACGCTCAGGACGATCGGACAGATAATCCTCAGGATAAAGCGGATGCCCTTCGGGCATATATTCAATTAAGAAAGGTATTATTTTCTCAACATTATCTCCTATTAAGGCAGATATGGGGAAAATTTTATCAAAAGAGTGTATATCGATATCATCTATCATTTTATTTAGATCATTTTCGGCAATCAAATCTATCTTATTTATAATCAAAAAAACCGGTTTGCCGCTTGTTGAAGGCACTTCTATTGTTTCTATATGCGTTCGATGATCAACCATCAGTATGATAACATCCGCGTCATCTATAGCTGTTTTTATCTGGTATTGCATTGCATTTTCCATCTCGTTTCCCGGTTTGAATTGACCGGGAGTATCCACAAAAATAATCTGATTGTCATTTTCGGTCCAAATCCCTGCAATTTTATTCCTTGTTGTCTGAGGTTTTTTTGTAATAATGGAAATATTGCTCCCTACCAGACGATTTATTAACGTAGATTTCCCTACATTAGGTTCTCCAATTATTGAAACATAACCTGTTCTCATATAAGCAAATATATCCCTCTTACTTATAAAGTCAAGGGAAAGGGGAATTTGCATGTAATTTTGCATATTCAAAAGGTTAGATCGTTAGATGGTTAGGTAGTTACAAAAAAAGACGGATGACCGAAGAGGGCAGACCAGACAAAAACTTAATAAACCAACGAACTCAACAAACTAAGGAACAACAAATCACACCCCGATACAGTCATTCTTCCTTACGGGGCAGGCGGGGTAGGCGAATATCACGAATCTTTTTAACCAAAACCTAAAACCCAAGACCTAAAACCTAATATATAACCACGGAGTCACAGAGAACACAGAGCCACACACCACACCATTTTGTGTTTTGTTTTAACTCCCTATCGCCCCAACCTCCTAATTCCCTAACCCCTAACTAAAAAAAATAGCACGAATGATTTTTTTGTTTTTTTTCTTTTTTGAGTCAAGACGCATGCCTCTTAACTCAATTATAGCGGTAGCTATTTTATATATAGTTCTTTTTTCTTTTTTATTTCTTCGGATAATAAGTGGCTTCCAGGAATGGTATTATATTACCCTCCTCGACCATCGATTTTCTTTCTTTACCTCCAATCTTTATCGCAGCGGAAACCAACTGGTATTTCGTTGATGGCCAGGCAAAAACTTCAACTTTAACGTTGTATTCACCCGATTTCACCTTTTTCCCGGTATGATCTTTTAGCTCCCATAAGTAAAGATAATGTCCAACATCGATACTTGCCGAGGTAATTGCATCAGTATCGACAAATTTGGAAGACTCCCCCCATTTAACCAAACAAGTCTGTTTTTCTTTAACGTACCCGCTGAAACCCGACACATAAAGAGTTTTTATGAATTTACCTTTTTTATCCTCTATCCATACCGCAGTTTGCGGAGGCAAAGCGTCCTGAAATCCTAATACAAAATCCACAACCACAACCGACTTTTTAAATTTTTCAGGGTCAATTCTTTTTATGTCGGGACGCATCCCTTCGAACACCATCTTTGATGCTTCCGTTGAAGGATAGTCCACAACCACTTTATCCCAATAATCCAGGGCTTTTCTCTGATAAGCTATCCCAAGATGATACAATGCCTTAGCCTTTATAGAACTCTCGGCATCACTCTCCAGCACCTTGTTTAAATCTTCTATACTCTGTTCGAGCTTTCTCAAGAAGAAAGGCATATATACTCCGGCTGTTCCTCTTATAAGCCTGAGCTCAGGGTCTTCCGGCGCGAGAGTAATAGCCTTATCCAATGCATCCATTAGTTCAAATGCTAAATCTGCACGGTATCCCGGATCTTCATAAATTTTCTCGTCATATCCTTTTTCAGCAAGACATCCGGCAGCTAAAGTAAGATACTTGTAAACTTCCGGATTTTTTGAATCTATCTCTGCCAGTTTTCTGAAAACTTTGACGGCTTCCTCGCAATTTTCTTTCTCTAAATAGGATTTACCCTCTTTCATAAGAGATTTAACATCCTTAGGCTCTTCTTTAATTATTTCCTTTGAAGGTTTACTATCCTGAAGAGGATTCGCCTTGATCAGTTTTTTTGCCTCTTCAGCAAAGCTCGAACCGGGAGCAAGCTCAATTACTTTTTTCCAGGCAGAAACAGCCTTTTCGTTTTCTCCCTGTTTCTGATATCCTTCTCCGAGAAAGTTATACACTTGAACAAGTATGTCGTTCGAAACCTTTTTGGGTGATTTTTTATGCGTTTTAATAATAAATTCCTGGTCTTTAATTCCGCCGTTAAGTTTACCAAAAAAGGTGGGAGCCTTAATTCCCATAATACCCCGGTGGAAACGGGCGGCTAAATTAAGAGAATCAAGCAAAACAGCCTTATCTAACAGCTCAAAAGATTTCGCAGCCAGCTCACCTGCCAAAGCCATATTATCTGTTTGTCCTGCCTGCATACCTGTATAAAGACCCAAATAAGCATAAACACTTGCGCTATCCGGATACTCTTCTAAAGCTTCTTCCATCAACTTCGCTGCTTCCGTAACTTTACCGGAGTTCTGCAAACTTTTAGCTTCCTCGATATAATCTTTCAAGGGTTTAGCCTCGATTACGGCAGCAAAAAACATAACAGACAGTACGAAAAGACATCTTACCAATAACTTCATCTTTTACCTCCTTTTTTTAAGACTTCTTTTCAATTCCTTCATCTTATTTGACGTAAAAGCATTACAAATTGTTTCAGGATACTTATTTGGTTAGAAAGGGGACCTGAGTAATCAATCTCTTTTGTAAGGGAATTCTTTACCGCTTTGCTTTAATATAAATGAGTCGTATTGAATTTTTCCTTCACTATCTTTTATGAATTCCATTATAATTCCTGCCTGTTCGAATTTTAATTCCGTTTTACTGAAAGGCGTCAATGGAAAAGCTCCCTGTCCGGTAGCCTGGCCAACAAGCCCATCGCCTTCGACTCTCAGTGTAATTTTAAGAGGTAAGCTCTTTGAAGAAAATATACCTTCGTAGTTTTTGAGTTCTTTTAAGTCCAATTTGATTTCTTTGGCTGTGAAATCCGGTATATCGAACGGGACGTTGAAATAAATACTTAAAAGACCAATCGCAATATCATTGAGGCTATAGTCCACCCCGTTAGCTATTAATGATGCGGCAACCTTTTCATCCGGAAAATACCCTAAATTTGAAACGAAACCGTCAATTCCGCCGTTATGTCCGTAGACAATTTTATTTCCAAATGGGAATTGAAGGAGTCCTTTCCCAATACCATCCTTTATTTTCCTCATCTGTTTTAGTGAATTTGTAGATACTAATTTATCATTAAAAAGCGCATCAATAAAGACAGTTAAATCCTTAGGAGTTGAGACTATTGCTCCTGCTCCGTGCGGAATACTCATATCTGTTTCAGGTTGCAAAACCCATTTCCCTTCCTGAAACTTATAAGATGCAGCTTCGTTTGCTTTAGTATCAATCTTGCCTCCATAGTAAGTATTTTTAAGACCTAATTTATTTGTAATTCTTTTCTTTAATTCCTGGTCATATGTTGAATTTGTTATATCTTCGATTATATGCCCAAGCAAGACATAATTAGAGTTAGAATACGCAGTTTTTTCATCGGATTGGAAATCGGGTTTTAATTTAGAAATTATCTCTACCATTTCTTCTTTTGTCTTTTTGGATGTCATATATTGTTGATATTCCTCATCACTTGTAAAATTATGTATTCCGCTTCGATGGCTTAACATATCCGAAATAGTTATTTTTTTTGAATTCGGAATATTGGGATAAAATTCGGATAATTTTGTTTCCAACGATAATTTTCCTTCTTCAATTAACTGAAATATCATCACAGCAGTAAAAACTTTCGTGATAGAACCGATTCTAAATTTGGTCGATTCGCTGTTTTTAATTTTACTTTCTACAGAAGAAAATCCTATATAATTATCGTAAACTAACTTTCCATCCTTTACGATAACGACTCCGCACATAGCTTTATTATTCTTTTCCAATTGACTTAAATAATCATCGAGTTTATTTTTATCGAATTTATCCTGCGCGTTCAGTTCGATAAAAAATAACACAAGTAATAATAAAACTAGAGGGGTAAACAATCTTTTCATTTTTTTATCTCCTTTGTTTAAAGTTTTATTAAATATACTATTTTATAAAGAAAATATTCGAAAAAAAGAACTAACCCCTCTCACTAACTTTTTCTTAGAAGGTTATAAACTTCCCGAAAGTTAAGAGGTTTTCCAACAAGGAGCATGGAAAGCCTATAAACTTTCCCTGCAAGGAGTATTATAATCCACAAGGTTAACACTAAAAGAAAAACGGAAACGATAGATTGCCACAGAGGAACAGTGGATATTGCAAGGCGAAGCGGCATTATCAGTGGCGTGAAAAAAGGTATTAGAGAAGATATAACCGAAACTATAGAAGATGGATTTTGCATTACCCAGAAGAAAGACAGAAAATATGGGATAAGAATAATTATTATCCCCGCAGTCAATGCTTGGTTTACCTCCTCTTCACTATTCACGGTGGACACGAATAAAATAATGAAGAAGGTATATAGTGTGTATCCGAAAATAAATGCAAATAAAAAGTAAAGAATAACACCAAGAGATAAAGAAAAGTCTAAAGAATGGCTTAAAAATAAAAGCGGATAATTTAAAAAGGTTATCCCAATTAGTCCCCAGATGGCAAGCAACAGCAATACAGTTACTGAAATACCAAGAAATTTCCCGAAAAGTAATTTTTGAGGAGTAATATCGGATATTATTAACTCTATTATGCCATTTAATTTCTCTTCAATTACGCTTCTCGCCATCAGTTGAGAGGTCAAAATAATAAACATATAAAGGAAAACCACCATGAAAAGGCCAACTAACAGCATTTCTCTCCCGCTGCTTTTTCCTCCGCCTTCTGTTATTTTCTTCGGGACCAGATTAATTCCCTTACTTAATTCATCAGCGAATGAGAGATTAAGCCCTCTTTCTTTAAGCTTCAATTTAATAGTCCCTTTACGGAGAATTTCTCTCAAAGGCCAAAGTTCAAGGTTAAGAGAACTGCTGTAGTAAATAATCTCACCGGAGTCCGGGTTCTGAGGTATCACAATAAAGCCTTTTATGTTTTTCCCCCACATTTGTTCAACTGCTTCCATGGAATCCATCTGTATTAATTCATACTTTTCCGTATTTTCGAGATATTCACTAATTTGTTTAGAATAATCCACAATGCCTATTCTATGAATTTCTTTTTTATTCAAGTTCGAAAAACCTTCAGGAGCAAAAGAAGAAATCAATATAAGTATCCCCATACCGATTAGAGGAAGTACCAAAAAAACACGAAACCACTTACTTCTGATATACTTAAGAAACTCTTTTTTTGCTATTATTAAGGATTTATTCATTGCCGATTTCCTTTATAAAAATATCTTCCAGGGAAGGCGATATCAAACGAAACTCAAAAACTTCCGTTAACTCTGTTAGTTCCGTAAGAAATTTACCGGAATCTTTCTTTACTTTTATTATGAATCCCTCATCTTTACGTCCTATAATTTCTATATCTTTCAACTTGTCAACAACTGATTTGTCTTTAACGTCTAAATATATTTCATCGCTTTTATGTAATTCTTTTAATTCTCTAAGACTACCTCCATATATTCTCTTTCCCTTTCTAATAAGGCAAACGGTGTTGCAGAGTTGTTCTGCCTGTTCCATCCAGTGCGTGGAAAGTAATACGGTTTTCCCTCTTGTTTTCAATTCGGCGATCATTTCTCTTAGTCCTTTAATTGCAATAGGATCAAGCCCTGTAAAAGGTTCATCAAGAATTAAAAATTGCGGGTCATGTAGTACGCTTATCAACAGATGCACCCTCTGCTTTAGACCTTTTGATAGCGATTGAACTTTATCTTGCTTTCTATCAAACAAATCCAGTTTTTGCAGCCAGAAATCCATCTGCTTCCCAATTTCTTTTTTTTCCATCCCGCGAAGTGCCCCGAAGAAATATATCAATTCGTCAATTCGCATAGTTGGATAAAGTCCTCTTTCCTCAGGCAAATATCCGATACGGGTAAAAGTTGACTTTACCTCTCCTTTATCCGGAAAGATAATTGAAAGTATTATTCGTATGGTGGTTGTTTTTCCTGAACCGTTTGGACCAAGCAAACCAAAGACATCTCCTTTTTCAATATCGAAGGAAAGCTCCTTCAAAGCCTCCACATCTCCATACTTCTTAGATATATTTTTTACCGAAAGCACATTGAATGGTAAACTAAAAGAGTAAATAGTCAATACTCAGGTATTCAGGAGCTACATCTTATAACACGAAAATTAATTGCACACAAAGCCACCCTGGTACGGTCGGTTCCTCCCTACAGGGCAGGCAAAGAGCACAAAGATAATTGGACGCAGATAAACGCAGGTTTTTCAAGTCGTTAGAACGT
Source organism: uncultured bacterium (assembly GCA_964474855.1). Lineage (GTDB taxonomy): Bacteria > Hydrothermota > UBA3072 > UBA3072 > UBA3072 > JAFGHJ01. The sequence continues at coordinate 4,249 of CAYYUB010000013.1, read as the reverse complement.
TAGGCGGTTAGATCGTTAGGTGGTTTTAAAAATTTCCGACCCAACGAACCAACAAAGATAGCAACAACAAATCACACCCCGATACAGTCATTTTTCCTTACGGGGCAGGCGAATATCACGAATCTTTTTATTTGTCCAAAGTCGAAAATTCAAAAGTCAAGACCTGACCCCCCACATTTGCACATTTTTTATTGCAAATAAAATCCCAGTGACACAGAGAAAGTTTTAAGCCAATTATCCGTATATTTGTTTTCTTCGTCTTCTTGCGTTCCGCTTGCACCCCCTCCAAAATATCTCAAATTCAAAAAGGTATTTAAATAATCTGTTAATTCGAAACCAAGCCTTAAGGAAGCATCTATAATAGCTCCTTCGAAATCATCAGAGGAACCCGATATATAACGTCCTGAAACGTAAAAACCATCTATTTCCGAACCTATCCACATGCTTTTATTCAGAGGTCTTTCCCATCTAAATTTTAATATTGGTACCGGACCTATATTGTTATTTATACTAATCAATTCTCCGTCGGAAGAGGAAAAGATTATAGAAGCATTTCGTATTTGAAAGGATAAACCTACAGAAAATTCCTTGTTACTTTCTTTTTGGAAATCGTATAAATAACTTAATCTATAAAAGGTAAAACCGTATTTTAAATTCATCGGCGTTCCTTCGGGAAAAGTTATGTCTTCTACAATTATGTCTCTTTCCGGAAGAGCAGAGGTGTATATTTCGAAGGGTTGTATCAGGAAAGTAAGGTTGTGTCTTTCGTTCATCTTCAGATCGGCTGTCATTCTAGTGAAAGGGAATAGAATATTTTGCCCGCCTTCTTTAATGTAGTTAAAGTTGGTTCCATTTGCTCCGAATTGTATTGTGTGGCTGATAAAACCTAAAAAACCTTTCTCATAACCAAGTTTAAATTTATACCACGAATCGTTTCGGTTAAGTATGTGTTTTTTCTCCGTGCTGAAGCTTATTTGTACGCGTTCCGTTTCTGCCGAAAAGGACTTTACCGGCAGAAAAATAGAAAGAATAAAGACGAAAACAATTAAAAATTTAATATTGGATACTTTGTATTTCATTTTTCCTCCTTTTATTACTTAGAATATTTGTTTTATATTGTCTTGTCAAGGATTTTTTAAAAATTTGTTATCACACTGAGACCACAGAGTTTTTATTTGTATTTACTATACCCTATATTCTTACTACTCACTGCTCTCTACTCCCTACTCACTAATTATATGGATTCGAAAAACAAGACCTGACCCCTTTATTTTCTCTCTTGTGCTTTGATCCCGTATTGCGCTTATTTTTTCGACAGCCAAACTGCCATTTCGCCCGTGCCGCGATGCGACCAGGCGTAGTATGGTATAGCAGTCAATTCTTTTTGCTCACCTGATTTGTTCAACACATCGCCTTTAATCACAACTAAACCATTCAACAAATCCTGGCGATATTCGCACTTAAACTCGGCATCATAGGGTATGGCAAGTTGCAGTACATTAATATCATTATCGACCCATTCGGCGCAGTAAACAATAGGACCGCGAACAAGAGAGATTTTGTTTCTATCGTCCTTAACTTTCTCATTTGCAAGAACCCTGCGTACAGGCATGGGTAGATTAAGTTCGATTATATCTCCTTTCGACCATTTACGGGTAACAACGGCAAAACCTTTCTTCATCTTGAAGTCGACAAGTTCACCGTTAACTTTTAAAGTTATCTCCTGTTCGTTTGTTTTTAAATATCTATATAGGTCACTCGGCATTACTTTTTCTAAAGCCCATCCGGGAATACGGATTTTGACGGTAAACATTTTATCCTTTTCAGGATCGACTATTATTTTAACTTTCCCTTCCCAGGGATATTCGGTTTCTTCTACAACCTTTAATTTAATGTTTTCCATTTCTACGTTAGCTTCGCTGGCAACAAAGAGGTTTACGTATAATGAATCACCCCTGTGGGCGTATATATAATTTGGAACCGAGGGGATAAAACGGATAGCGTTTGTCGGACAGCAAGAACAGTCGAACCATGCTTTCCTGGTTAAAGAACCCTGGTTGAATTTATATTCCCCGTCGGATTCAAGGCAGTTCGGATAAAAAAAGGAATTACCTTCTAATGATACACCGGAAATCATTCCATTATAGAGAGTACGTTCCAGAACATCGATATATTTTGCATCCCCGTGGAGTAAAAACATTCTGTGATTCCAGTAGATGCTACCTATCGCGGCACAGGTTTCATTATAAGAAGTCAGATTGGGCAATTCATAATTATCTCCGAATGATTCCCCTTCATGTCGGGCGCCTATTCCTCCTGTTATATATATTTTTTTAGCAACCACATTTTCCCAGATTTTGTCGACCGCCTTCATATAGGAAGAATCTTTCATTATCGCGGCAATATCTGTCATTCCGGCGTACATATATACAGCGCGTACTGCGTGTCCGACTGCCTCATCCTGCTCTGTTACCAACTTATGGTCCTGACTGTACGGACCGTAAAGTTCACGTCTCTTACCATTACCCCTCTCGTCTAAAAAGAATTTTGCCATATCGAGATATTTCTTATTTTTTGTTACCTGGTATAATTTAACAAGACCGGTTTCTATAATCTGATGACCGGGCACCTGTAGTTTTTTGCCGGGACCAAAGGTTTCCGTAATCAAATCCGCGTTTTTTAAGGCTACATCCAAAAAATTTCTCTTGCCTGTTGCCAGATAATGGGCAACAGCCGCCTCATACATATGTCCCGCGTTATACAATTCGTGACTTGCCCCAAGATTATGCCAGCGCGGACCCGGTTTTACCCACCAGGCGGGGGTCGTATCGGGATTTATCGTTTTCCATGTGCATAGATACCCATCTTCTTCCTGTGCCGCGGCGATTTTTTCTATAATGTCATCGATATATTTCTCTAACTCAGGGTCGGGATGCACGGTTAGCGAATATGAAGCGCCTTCGATTATTTTATAAATATCGGAATCATCAAAAGGCATTTTACCTTCATATTCTCCTTCCAAAAGTCCTCCCGCTCTGGCAAAATTTCTAATCCTGCCTTCCTTTTCGCATTTTTCAAATCCATAAGGTATTGTAACCGTTCTGTTGGTTTCGATTCTACTCGACCAGAAATCATCCGTTAGTGTTATATCCGTGAAAGAAACAGGTGTAATCGGATAACCGGATTTCTTTTCCCTTACATTCATTACATCACAGGAAACCGTTATAACTGCAAAAAGAATACATAATATTTTTAAGACATATTTAAAATTCATTTTTATCCTCCATAATTTTGTTTATTATCTTATCTCAGCCTAGAATAGTTTATCAAAACTAATATATGTTGCAAAAACATTATGTCAAGAAAGATAATATGAGCGATGAAGACGTAAATCGTTAGGACGTTAGGCGGTTTTAGAAAAACCGATCCAACTAAAAAATTATTTGACTATTTTTCAATTCAACCATTCAACTTGTTTTTCGTGTTTCTTCTTCCGTCTACGGTCATCGGGCTTCTGTTTTTATTTTTTTGACTAGTGACTAATGACCAGTGACTCGTGACTTTGTTAAAAACCCCTTGACATTCTACCCCCATTATAGGTATACTAAAAACAACGGAGGTTGGTATGAAAAAATTTTCAAGGTTAATTATTCTTGCATTATTTATTATTTTTCTTCTTAAGTGTGCTACCGCACAAGCACCTCTTAGAAAAACCGTTGAAATAGATGAAGATACCCAAAAAATAGCTGCCGCAGTCATAGGAATAGAAGAAAGAATCGGAAGTCCCAAGTCTTTAAATCACTTTTTTATCAGAAGTTGGATATATAAAGATAGCGGAAATTTGCTGCATCAGATTTGCGCTCATTACGGTTATACAGGAAAAGATTGGAGATTTTATAAAACAGCAACCAGCCAGGAGGGCCAACTTTTAGAACTTGTTAAAATAGAACGTGATGCGGATTATCATGAATCTGTTAATGTTTATTATGAGACAGTTGGTGTAACAATCGCGGATGAATATCTTAGAAATCATTTAAATGGATTTTCAATTAAAATATCAGCTAAAAGCGGTCATTCGTTTATAATTGAACCGACCCCGGAACAAATAAAATTTCAACTTGTTAAGATACAAGAATACAAAAAATTAAATAATTTATAATTGGTGAAAGAATTAGCCACGAAGGCACGGAGACACAAAGTTTTTTGTTTTGTTTTACTGAATCCCAACCAAAAGCCCAAGAATTTGTGA
>CAYYUB010000012.1:0-25636 GCA_964474855.1 uncultured bacterium | reverse complement strand
CTAAGAGAAATCAAGGAATTGATCTCAAATGTTGGCAGTAGATACAAACTAAAGATGATTGATGATACAGAAATTCCGGTATCGCGTAGAAAAGCAAGAAAAGTCAAAAATAAGCTCAAAATTTGAAAAAAGGAGTGTAAAGATGAAAATATTGATACGATGTTTTTTTGTTCTCTCCATCGTAGTTTTTGCTGCTGCCCTTCAGGCAAAGCCCTTGAAAGATTATATCGAAGAAGCAAAAAACTACCAAAATTCCGCTAAAATCGAAGAAGCAGCAAAGTTAATGGAAGAAACTGTAAAAGAATATCCGGACAGTTCGACTGCTTTCGCACATTTAGGACTCTTTACAGGTACATGGGCAGGAGAGACCAAGAATTTTTTGTTGGCAGGTAAGCTGGTTTCAAAATCGTTTGAGCAGTTAGACAAAGCAGTTTCACTTGATTCTCTCAATCCAATCGCTCGACTTCATAGGGGCATTATGGGAATTAAGGTTCCCACATTTCTTAACAAACTAGATGGGGGAATAAAAGACCATGAATTTATTATTAAGATGAGTCAAGAATCACCCAAAAGAGTCCCAGATGATATTTTTGTTCAGGTGTATAACTTTCTCGGCGAAGGATATAAGAAAAAAGGAGAAGATGAGAAGGCTGTTTCCGCCTGGAAGAAAGTGATTGAACTTGCTCCCGAGTCGAGTTATGCCGAGGAAGCAAAAAAACACGTTAAAGAAATTCCCACTTCTCCAACAAAACCCCCAGAAGTAAAGAAAACGGAAAAAATAAAATATAATAATCCTAAAGAACTTATGAAATCGGGTAAATCTTATCTTGAAAACGGTAATTGCGAGGAAGACGTATCAATTTTGAAGAAATCAATCAGTACGGATCCATCGAATGCAGATGCTTATAAATCTCTCGCTTTCGCTTTAGTATGTGTAACCGCAAAGAAATATGATAAAAGGGTCTATGGGAATACGAATTTCCGCACAGAAATTGCATTCGAGGCAATGGAAGTAATAGATAAGGCTGTTGCACTTTCACCGAAGGATGTTGAACTCAGGTTATTAAGAGGCATTTTCGGAGTACAGGTGCCCTTCTTTTTAGGAAAGCTTGAACAGGCTATAGAAGACTTAAATAAGGTTTTAAAGAGTGAAGCCGAAGGTTCCCTAAAAGCAGAAGCATTGTATTATCTCGGAATAGCACATCAGAAAAAAACTATGGAGTGTTGGAATAAAGTTATTACTGACTATCCTTCCTCGGAAGCGTCAGAGATGATTTTCGATAAAATGCGCCCGCGATTAAAAAGAATCGACCCTCTGAAATTTAAAAATTCGGTTGTATCGGTAGATTTCCTTTTGGGATTTCAGGATGCCCTACCTCCGCAGACTGCGGTTTGGATTGAGGATAAAAAAGGCAATTTCATAAAAACTCTTTATGTGTCGGGTTTCAGCGGATACGTTAAAGAAAAACGAAACCATTTGGCTAAATGGGGAGAGTCTTCGAAATTTGTCGATACTGACGCGATTACATCTGCAAGTATCGATGTTGGACATCATATTTACTTATGGGAATTGAAAGACCATACCGAAAAGAGTGTAAAGTCAGGTGAATACATAGTAAAAGTTGAAGTTTCTTCCTGGCCATCCATGAAATATCAACTGGCTTCCGTACCTATTGAAATTGGAGGAAAAGAGAGAAAATCAACGGTAGAGGAAGGTAATGTAATCCCATTCCTGGAAGTTACTTATTATCCGAAAAGAAAATAACCGGAGGTAAAACGATGAATAATCCCAATAAAAAAATACCCTCTTCCCTGCTTATCCCATTTCGTATAATCTGTTATTTATGTGGTTTTTATTTCTTTCTTATGGGTCTTTTTCTTATCTTATTCCCACAAATGGCGATAAAAAATTCCGGAGTTAATCACCCAATGATATTAGGCATCTTAAGAGGCACAGGAGGTGCTGTTATAATTTCTTTGGTATGGTATATTTTAATTGCTTTGAAACCCTTAGAGCTGAGATTTATTGCGTTTATACTAGCTTTTGCGAATGTGTTGGCAATAGTTCTGGATCTCGTTTCCGTAGCACTTGGAGAATATACGTTGAGCCATTCGATGATGGATATACCAATCGAATTATTGAGCCTCTTCACGATTGTGATTTTTTATTATGCTGCACACCGTTTGAAATCATAAGTCATGTGTCGTGAGTCATGAGTCAAGAGTCAAAACAAAAAAACAAATAAATCAGTGTTCATCCGTGGCTAATTAATTGTTAGGAAGTTAGGAGGTTGGGAAGTTAGGGAGTAAAAAAACAACAAGAAAATATCCTGCTAACCTGTGTTCATCTGCGTCCTATTATCTTTTTTTTAGTCTACCCCTTGACTTTTCTTGAAAATCAAGTATTTTAGACTCAGTAAATGTAGGTTAAGGAACCTCAAAGATCTCTAGGAATATAATTGTTTTTTTCTCATTTATCTCCCTTGTGGTTTTGACGGTTATACATCTTAATACGTTTTCTGTAAAAGCGTATTCGAAATTAATTACATTTACAAAAACATGTAAATATTCTAACCTAAAAGGAGGTAATATGAATATATACGTAGGTAACATTTCGTCACAATTAACTGAGGAAGAACTCAATGAAGCTTTTGCATCTTATGGAACGCTGACTTCAGTTAGGATAATTAAAGATAAATACACAGGCGACCCCAGAGGATTTGGATTTGTCGAAATGCCTGATAAAGCTGAGGCTGAAGCCGCAATAGCAGGTTTAAACGGTAAAGAACTTAAAGGAAAAGAGCTTAACGTAAATGAAGCTCGTCCTCGTACGGAAAGTTTTAGAGGTGGAGCACCTCGCGGTGGCCGCGCTCCGTGGTCAAACTAGAAGTTATCTAAAAAAGATATAACTATCTAAATATAAGGGGGCATCGTTCAACAATACTATATTGTATATTGTATGTAATTTTGCCCCCAAATATATATTATACATTGTTAGGAGGTTGGGAGGTTTTTTACCTAAAACCTATCACCTGGTACCCAAATTGATTTTTGACTATTTGACTACATTAATCTGATCAACAAAGGAAACCTGCGCTCTGAAAAACCGAATACAAAGTCCTATTTTTATCCAGTTCGGATTCCATTAAATCAAGAATCAATATTTACTTAAATTTCCGAAGCAGCGATTCTCCGCTCATTTGCCTGCAAAATCATCCAGAGCATATCCTTGTAAGAAAAACCTGAAAGTTTACTCATTTTGGCAAGATGCCCATCCCAAACCCATCCGGGATTCGGATTGATCTCAAGAAGTTTTGGCGTGCCCTCTGAATCAAATCTCAAATCAAACCTGCAATAATCGCGGCATTCAAACCGTTCAAAAAGCTCAAGGCAGCCTTCTACAATGCTTTTTTCTAAATCATCCGGAAGATTCGCGGGTAGCGAACGTAAATTCCAATAAGGGGACTCCGGAAGCCACTTTGCCTCATATCCGCATATCCTGGGCAAACCCGGAGGCAAAGAAGAATAATCTTCCTCTATTATTGGAAGCACCGTATAATCCTCCGGTGGATTTCCCATAATTCCGACACTTAAATCTTTACCTGTAAGAAATTCTTCTACAAGAATCGGCTTGTCGTATCCAAACTTTTCCCTTATATCCGAAATCACATTAACAACTTCCTCTATTGTATTTGCAACACTTTTTTGAGTTATTCCAAAGCTTGAATCTCCGAAATTCGGTTTAACGAGAACGGGAAACTTGAAAGGAATCTCAAAGGTGGTATTATCGGGCTTAATGAAGAACGCGTCGGGAGAAGCAATTCTCATTTCGGATGCGACACCGCGTACAAGCGACTTATCATAGCAATACGCGAGACACTGCGGACCCGAACCGGTGTAAGAAACACCCAGAATATCAAGCAGAGCCGGCACATGAAGTTCCTTTCTCGCATCATTGTAAAAACCTTCATCGCAAAGATTAAAAACATAATCAACTTCACTTTTATGTTTCAGTTTTTGCAAATCGGGAATAAAAGTATCATGATTATCAAGATAAGAAAAACGATAATTGTGTTCTTTTTCTATCTCTTTTAAAGCACCTTTAAGCTGGTCGATAGTATAAAAGTCATCATCACTAAATACTCCAAGCGGTTTAACAGGGTCAGTTTTTCTCGGATCGCCAAAGAGAACAACTACATTCCTGGTTGCTCTTTTGGCGGCAACTTTTCTGGGCGACCAATCTTTCAACGCAACCGCGGTTACAATTATTCTCTTTTCCATCATTCCCAAATCCTGATTGCGCCTGGAATCACTTTTAAATTTACCATGAAAAGATATATCGGAAAAACCGACTTCTTCAAGAAGTTTAGTGAGATTCTTTTTGTTATAAAGCCTTTCCGAATAAAACTGATCCACTACGACACCGCTTCCCACATCGGAAATGATTTCCCTGGATATCAGACGCTGACCATCGAGAGAAAGAGAACGTTCCCTGCAGACAAAGCTTTTCTTGTCTATCCATTCCCATGAACGGGGCTGAAAATTATCCCTCATAAAATCTCCATCCGTAACATCTATAAGAATTTTACCATGCGGTTTCAATTTCCTAAATATTTCTTTAAGAACCCTAAGGTCATCCTTTATTGTTTCGAAATAACCGAAACTATTACCTAATATTAAGCCAAAATCGAAATTGTCATCCTGATAAGCCATATCCCTTGCATCGCCTTCTCTGAATTTTACACTCAACCCCTCTTTATTCGCCTGGTTCTTTGCCTTACGTACCAAGTAACGAGAACGATCTAATCCATGAACGTTCTTGAAACCCCTTCGCGCTAGTTCCAGAGAATGACGTCCGTGTCCGCAGCACAAATCAAGAATCGAATCTTCGGTCGTAAAATTAAGAATATCGATAAACAAATCGACTTCCTTTCTTGTAGCTCTATCATTATTTACCACATCCCCGTCAGTTTTAAGATAAAAAGGATTGAATATCGTCTGCCACCAATCGGGCTTTACATGCTCTTCAAGATTGGATACAGGACCAAGGATTTTATGAATTGTTCTCTTCTTCTTTTTTATCGAACTATCTTTAGTTAAAACAAAATTTTTCATTATTTTAATGAAACCTCCTTAAAAACATTTTTTTTAATCGGATTTTTGAAAGATAAAACATAAATATAAAAAAACTCTGATTCCGCAAACAAAACCAGGTTTTTTTCAAGCTTTTATCGTTGCTCATAAAAATGGGGTTATGTAAAAGTACCCAACCACAAGGATTGGGGTTTATAAAATGTGATTCTTCGTCCATTTTATTTATTTACTTATGATAATATAATCAGATTATTTTAAAAGTCAATATATATACTATAGACGTTAGGTTTTAGGTCTTCGGTTTTAGGTTTCAGTTTAAACAAACAAAATAATTGGGGTGTGGTTTGGACTCTGCGTTCTCTGCGCCTTTGCGGTGATCATCCTCCCGGGTTAACATACACAACCTTTTCCCTTTCCATTATAACGGTTCCTTTAGAAAGGTTTTTTGAGCCTCGTATGTATCTTTTCTGCGCGTAAGAGACAGGAACGGATTTTGAGTGCTTTAATTTACTGAACCTTGCAGCATAAAAAGCCGCCTCATGAATATCTTCGATTGGCGGAAATTTATTTTTGTCTTTTACTCGTAAGATTGTATGTGAACCGGGAGCGTTCTTTACGTGGAGGAAAATATCGTACGGACGGGCAAAAGAAAAGGTGAGCTCATGATTAACTTCGGCACTCTTGCCGACTAAAACTTTATAGCCGTTACTGGTAGTAAATACCCTGAATTTAGACGGAATAAATTCTTCTTCGGTTTTTTCTTTCTTTTTCTTATAAAATTCTTTAAATTCAGAAAGGTCTTCGGTAGTTTTTAATTTTTCTCTTTTTTTCTTTAGAGCTTTCAGCTCCTTTAAGATTTCTCTTTTTCTTTGTTCATCGCTTTTAATTTTTCTTTTTTCTTTCTTAAAAAGCTCGAAATAAGCTTGAGCGTTTTCCATCGCGGAAAGAGAAGAATCTATTTCGATTTCCAATTTCCTGTCCAGATAATCAACAACTACGTTATTTTTTGAGAAGTCGATATCTCCCTGATAAGTGAGCAGGGCATCACCCTTTTGTTTATATATAGAAATATCTTTAATTTCATTTAATTGTCTCAAAATTTCTTCGTTTTTAAGTATTTTTTTCTCTAACCCGGTTTCTATAATTTTTCTTAATCTTTTCTTTTCTTCTTCTCTATTTTTTTCCTCAAAATAATATATTACAGCCTCATTCATACTCGGGAATATTTTACCTTCGGGCAAAATATAGGGAGAAAGGATATCGTCAAAAACAGTTGGGCCAAATTTTCGCATCGAAAAAGAATTTACGAAATTGATGCCTTTTAGCTTTAGATTTTTTATAAATCCAACGGTTAAACCCTTTATTTTCTCTTCTGCTATTATTCCGTCGATCAGTTCGCTTTCGTGAGCGTCTAAGAGGTCTAGACCAGTCGGAACAGAAGGAAGCTCATATACGCCTTTTTTGAAGCCTTTGAGAGAATTCCGCACCTCATCCCCTTTAATAAACAGGCAATCGCTTCTTCTTCCGAAAAGTTCAAATACGATTTTAAAATTTTCTTCGAGATTTACGACCAAAATCCTATCAAGACCCAGCTGTTCGATTTTAAGTATTTTTTTGCCTTTAAACACAGAGGAAAAATATCCCTGACCTTTTATTTTTTTAAAAGAAAGATATGCGGATTGACGGTTCAGATTAGCGGTTAAAAAATTTTTCCCGGAAACAATCGATACTTCATTGCCGCTGCGGAGGATATCATCGATTTTCATTTTATCCTTTAAATCAAGTTCTTTCAGCAAATAATGTAATACTATACCAGTAAACATCCCTACCCCCAACACCTAAGAGTAACAACGAATTACACGAATAGCACGAATATTGAAAAAAAAGAATAAAATTAATTTATTTGTGTAATTTGTGCTATTTGTTGTTAAAAAACGGGCTGTGGGGTGGCAAACAATAAAATACTTTGTGTTTTCTGTGGTAAATTTAGACCTCATGTTTTGGGTATTAGGTTTTAGTAAAAAAAACAAAAAAAGATCCTTTTTAATCTGCGTTAATCTGCGTCCCATTATCTTCGTTTCTCTGTGGCTGATTAGTCTCATTTTTTATATACTTCTTTCCGGTGTCCGATTTTGGTAATCGTAATAGTTTTACTATCTTCATCTAAGTGATATATTACCCTCCAGTCTCCAATTCTGTATTTGAAGAATCCGGCATATTCACCTTTTAGTTGTTTCCCTATTTTTGCCGGAGATTTTATAAGATAAGTACTTATCTTATAAAGTATTCTTTCTGCAGTTTTTTTATCAAAGGAAGACAGCTCTTCTAATGCTTCCTTAAGGAGAAAAATGCTATAAGCCAAGTTTCGCTTTCGCTTCTTCTAAAGTGTATCTTTTGGAACTTTTATTAGCCAACCTTTCTAATGAAACATAATAATCTTCAAGGTCTTCAAGGTAGGAAATCAATGCTTCCCGGACGTAAAAACTCTTAGATCGGTGAGTTAATCGGGTTAACTCCTCCAACCGCTCTTCTATTTCTTTTGGTACTCTTACATTAACCATTTTTACCTCTCTTTTATTGTATACGTATTACATTTATTACTTGTATTATATATAATACAAAATCCCGATTTTGTCAACCCGGGAATATGATTCCGCTAATGCGGAATAGCGAATTAGTTAAATAGTTGAGTGGTTAAATAGGAAAAACAAAAAACTATAATCACTACATGTCCTACATGTCGAAAGGGTGTTGGGATGGGTTTTAAACAGACAAAATAAATGGGTTGTGTGGTGTGGCTCTGTGCTCTCTGTGAATTCTTTTTCTCTCTGTGTACTCTGTGGTTAAGCCTTTTTATGTTTTCCTCTAACAGCGAAAAAAGAAACGCCTATCGAAATAACATAAAGAAAAAACAAAGGAACAGTTGTTATAAGCATTGTAACTATATCAATGGTAGGAGTAATAACAGCCGCGAAAATCAGTATAAAAATTATTGCAAATCTCCAGTTTCGAGCAAGCGTACTGGGGGAAATCACCCCTAATTTACTTAAAAGAAAGAAAACCACAGGCATTTCGAAAGATAAACCAAACCCTGCTAAAATCCAGAGAATAAAACTAAAATATTTTGAGGTCGAAAGAAGAGGCATCATAAAATCGGTTTGAAAAGATAGAAGCATTTTAAGAATGTACGGTAAAAATATATAGTATGCTAAAATAACTCCACCATAGAAAAAAACAACAAGAGATATAAGAAGAGGAGAAGTAAACCTTCTCTCTTCTTTAGTTAACGCCGGCACGACAAAAAGATACAATTGATGAAGCATTAAAGGCAGGGAAGTAACCAAACCGACCATAAAACTAATTTTTATTCTTATAAATAAAGCTTCCTGCGGCGCAAAGAAATACGTTTTTCCGACATAATCGGTAAATAACTTTATTATATTACCGGAAAAAGGGTAAACAATACCGGTTGATATCAAGAAAAAACAAAGGGAAATAATTACTCTTTTTCTTAAATCCTCGAGATGGCTCCAGAAATCCTCTTCCATTTACTGCTGATGTTTTAGAGAGGCCCAGTGAGCAGCCCCAATAGCTCCTGCCATATCCGGTAACTCTCCAATTACTGTCTTAACAACCTCAAATGGTCTTGAGCAAGAAGATCGATTTGATTCGATTAACTCAATAATTATATCACCCGCCTGTGTTATACCACCGCCCAAAACAACTATATCGGGATCCAGAGCTTCAACCATATTTCTAATCCCTATACCCAAATAAAAACCAAATTCATTAAGCACCTTTAGCGCTGTTTTTTCCCTACTTTCAGCCTTATCGAAAAGTTCTTCAACAGTACACTGCTCGCCTGAAAGAGTCTTATAACGGCCTGAAATACCATAACTACCAACAAAAACTTCAAGACATCCTTTCTTACCACAATGACATAACGGTCCATTGGGATCTATTGTCATATGCCCATATTCGGAAGCAAAACCACGACTGCCTGTATATACCTTTCCGTCTCTGATAAATCCCCCGCCGACTCCGGTACCAAGGGTTAAACCCAATACAATTCGACTGTCTCTACCCGCGCCAAAAAGAGCTTCCCCAAGAATATAAGCATTAGCGTCATTAAAAACATACACGGTATGATGAGTTTCCTCGCGCAACTTTCCCTGAAGATCTAACTCTTTAACCGTTGGAAGGTTTGGAGGATTATGTACTTTACCATCACCGATAAAACCGGGGAAACCAACACCAACAATAGAATCGGGCGCAAGTGTATAACTTCTAATAATATCTAACAGTTCAGACACAATTTCATCAGGGTTAATTGGGGTATTTTTAAAATCGCTTATCTCCCCTTTTAAAACCCACCCCGATTTTATATTAGTAGAACCAACATCTATTCCCAAAACTCTACGTTCTGAATCCATATACAATCCTTCCTTTCGAAATTTTTTCTCGATCAAAAACTACGTCAGTCTAACTATCGTTATTTTCTTTTACGTTATCGTTATCCTTTTCCTTTGTGATAAGAGCTTTTCGGGAAAGATCAATCTTACCATCATCCCCTACTCTTTTCACTTTGACTCTAAGCTTATCCCCGACAGAGATAACATCTTCAACCTTATTAACATGGTAATGAGCTATTTCACTTATATGCAGCAATCCATCCTTACTACCACCAATCGATACTATAGCACCGAAAGGAAGAACTTTTTTTACTTCTCCCTCGTATACTTCACCGGTTTCAACATCCTTTATAGCTCCTCTAACCATTGCTTCAGCCTGTCCTACCGATAATTTATTGTCTCCGAATATGGTAACAACACCGGTTTCATCGTCAATTTCGACTTCAGCTCCACTGTCTCTAACTATCTTTTTAATGGTTTTACCGGAAGGGCCTATAATTCTACCTATCTTTTCAATAGGAACTTCTACAGTTAAAACTCTTGGCGCAAACTCAGAAAGAGCCTCTCTGGGGGCAGGTATCGTTTTCTCCATTAATTCAAGTATCTTAAGTCTGCCCTCCTTTGCTCTATCCAGACTTTCCTTAACAATATCCAGAGTCAAATCTTGAATTTTAGTATCAAGTTGTATACCAGTAATACCGCCACGAGTTCCCGCGGCTTTAAAATCCATATCGCCCATATAATCTTCATCACCCAGAATATCCGTCAAAAGACGATATTCATTGCCTTCCTTAATAAGACCAATTGAAAGACCGGCAACATGTTTTTTCACGGGTATACCGGCATCCATCAAAGCAAGCGAAGAAGCACAAACCGTTGCCATTGAAGAAGATCCATTGGATTCAAGAATATCAGAGACAAGTCTAATGGTATAAGGAAAATCCTCTTCCGTGGGAATAATTGGCAATAAAGAATTCTCCGCAAGAATCCCATGCCCTATTTCTCTTCTACCCGGACCTCTCATAAACCGTACTTCACCGACCGAAAACGGAGGAAAATTATAATGCAGCATGAACCTCTTGTAATCCTCGCCAATTAAATGATCTAACTTTTGCTCATCTCTTTTTGACCCAAGAGTTACTGCCGATAAACTAACCGTCTCACCTCTTCTAAAAATAGCAGATCCATGAGGTCTGGGTAAGGCTTTAACCTTACATTCGATAGGTCTAATCTCATCAAGCCTTCTGCCATCTATTCTTTTTCCCTGCTCAAGAATCATATTTCTCATATTTTTTTTCTGTTTATTATCTATAACCTTCTCTACCTGCCACAATTGTTCTTCCTCATATTTTTCCTTAAGGTTTTCAAGGATTTCTCTTTTCAGGTTCTGCCTTTCTTCCTTAGAAGGAGTGGCACTCAATTTATCAATAAAACTGCCAAATCTTGAACTGACTTCTTCTATTAATTCATTCGGTATACTCGCAGGTTCAAAAAATCTTTTTTGTTTACCGACTTTTTCTGCCAACTTTTTCTGAAACTGGACTATTTTCTGTATCTCTCTATGCGCCACTTCAATACCGGAATACACGGTATCCTCATCTACATCCTCCATTTTCCCCTCAATCATGGTGATGGCATTTGAGGTCCCCGCAACGATCATATCCATTCTACTCATCGTAAGCTGTTCAACCGAAGGATTAATTATGAACTGGCCATCGACCAATCCAACTTTTACTGCCCCAAGAGGACCATCGAAAGGAATGTCGGAAATCGCCATTGCCGCAGACGCTCCGGATATAGCTAAAGGATGTGTATCGTTTTCTTGATCGTGTGAAAGGACCATAACAACTATCTGAGTTTCATTAGTATATCCTTCCGGAATTAGTGTACGAATGGGCCTGTCCACCAATCTTGAAATTAAAATTTCCTTCTCAGAAGGCTTTCCTTCTCTCTTAAAAAACCCTCCGGGTATCTTACCCGCCGAATATGTCCTTTCCAAATAATCAACAACAAGTGGAACAAAGGGAAGACCCTCTGTTCCTTCCTGTTTCGAACAGGCAGTGGCAAGAACAACCGTATCTCCGAGAGAAACCATTACCGAACCTGAAGCTTGTTTTGCTATTGTACCCGTTTGGAAACGGATTTCTTTATCTCCAACTGCTAAAGAATCTGTAAATTCCATAAATAACCCCCTTCCACCTTAAACTCGAAGTTTCAATGTTTTTACAACTTCATTGAACTTCTTATAATCTTTTCTTCGCAGATAATTAAGCAGTTTTTTTCTTTTTGAAGCCAGATTTAACAATCCTCTCTGAGCATGATAATCCTTCTTATGTTCTTTTAGATGCTCAGTAAGTTCTTTTATTGTCTCTGAAATCAAAACAATCTGGACCTCAGGAGAACCCGTATCTTTATCATGTCGACTAAATTTCTTAATTAATTCCTGCTTTTTCTTAGTTGTGATTCCCATTTATAAACCTCCTTAAGATTTTTTAACGTTTCTTCTTTACTTCTCCCTATACTTTCTTTTAAAAACTTCTTAGATGAAAAAAATTTTTTCTTTCTTATCAATGAATAAACATAACACTTTATTTTCTCTCCATATATTTCTTCTGAAAAACCCATAATATGAACTTCTATCTTGACATCATTTATTCCAAACGTAGGAGACGATCCAATATAAAGCATTGCCGGAAATTTCTCATCCAGGACCTCAACAATCGAGGAATACAATCCCTCGCCTGGCAGTAATTTATACTTAGAATCCAATTGAATATTAGCAGTAGGATAACCAAGAGAACTACCTACCCCATCACCTTTAATTACTTTGCCTTCAATCAAATAAGGATGACCAAGCATCTTATATACACTATCCATTTTCTCAGTTTTTAATAACTTTCTGATCTCAGAACTTTTGACCTTTTTATTATTTATTTTTACCTCAGGAAAAACAATTACTTCGAACCCTAACTTTTCTCCCATTTTCTTAAGAAAGTCAGCCCCTCCTTTTCTATCCTTTCCGAAATGATGATCGAACCCTATTATCACTCCATCCGGATTCAATCTTTCTTTTATAATAATTTCTATGAAATCTTCCGGAGACATTTGGACTATCTCAGAATCAAAATTAAGAACAATTATTTTCTTTACTGAAAAATCGTCCAATAATGATATTTTTTCGCTTAAAGTAGTCAACAAAAAAGGTCCTTGAGTTTTATTTAGTGCAATCAAAGGGTGAGGCTCATAAGTAAGAACCAAAACATCTCCTCTTTTGCTTCCTTCTTTAATTAACTGTTGATGTCCAAGATGAACACCATCAAAATTTCCCATTGCAAGGAAACCGGAAATCCGGGCAAGTTCATCTAAATTATTTATTACAGAATACTTTGATTGGTTGCACCGCATAAATTTCACCTTTACCTATTCCCAAAAGATTTCCTCTATTATCTCTCACCTGATATAAACCCTTCGGATAGAACCCTCGTACCTTACCACCATGGACAAAATCCCATATACCATCTTCTCTAAGAGTTATTGCTTTTAAATGAGGTAGAGCTTTCCGGAATTCAATTGTTTCAAAATCTCCTTTTTTAATATTAGAAAGCTTCCAGGAATCATCAATGGTATAAGGCCCAACTCTCAGGCGTATCAACTCACATAAATGCGCGCCACAACCAAGGATTTCCCCAACATCCCTGGCTAAAGAGCGCATATACGTACCGCGATGAGCTAAACATCTAAATTTTACGAAGGGGGGGGAAAAATCAAGTAACTCAATCTCTTCTACCAAAACTTTCCTACAAGGCAAATTCTCGACTTTTTCTCCCTTTCTTGCTTTATTATACAATCTCTCTCCACCCCTTTTTACAGCACTGTACAGAGGAACGACCTGATTGAAACAACCCTCAAATTGAGAAAGAACTTTCTTAATTTCTTCTTCTGATAATTCGGGAACTTCTCTCTCTTGTATAATATTTCCATCAGGATCATCAGTATCTGTAACAACACCCAATTTCATAGTACCGATATATTCTTTTTCATCTCCAACATAATCCATTAATTTCGTTGCCCTACCGAAAAGAATCAATACTAAACCTTCGGCAAAAGGATCCAGAGTACCTCCATGTCCAGCCTTTCCTAACGACAAAAGAGACTTAACTTTATTTAAAAGTTCCGTCGTCCTCATTCCTGGAGGTTTATTTACTAAAATTAGTCCATCACAAGGAAAATTGAAACGAGATCCTGTAGTTTGCTGTTTCAAAGTCATATATCTCTTGATCGACGGAAAGATCAAAATGAAATTTATTATATTGAAATCCTGCCCCAAAAGTCGGCCCTTCTCTTTGGCCAACTCTATCCAAAAAATAACCAAGTCTTAACGAAAAAAGATCATTAATGGTATATTCCATCCCTACCGCCTTCCATGAATCTTTCCATATCTCCTTAAAGTTTGTATACTCAACACCTATAAGTATTTTAATTAAATCCATGTTTAAATTCAATTTATGAGCTTTTTCATCAAAAAGTTCAAACGAAAGACCTAACCTCATTGTTCTTGGAAGCGGATCAGATTCTCCATTTTCTATATAGCTGATGTCCGGTCCTATATTCTGAACAGATGCTCCAACTCTAAGCGTCTTAAGCCACTCCATGCCAAACAACTCAGCACCAATAAAATTATTCCATATATACAATAAAGAAAGATCTAAAGCCCACGCCTGTCCGGTTCCCCCAGACATTGAAGTTCCGGTGATATCTGATAACCACCTGAGTACACTTTCGGGCGCCAGGAACGAATATATATACTTCATTCCAATGCCTACACCTAAATTATCAGACATTTCCAAACAACCTCCGACTTTAAAAGCGACATCATATGTCGTCCAGGACGACGAAAAAGACGTATCCCCGGTCTCAGTTTTACCTGTGGTAAGATAGGTCACCGCAAAATCTAAATTTAAATCTTCACCTACAGGAAACAACAAAGTTAAATATTCATAATACATATCAGGATATAAACCAGGCAACCAGTTAGCATGTTGAAGTCCTATCTGTTTAGTATCTTCAAAGGCTAAAGCAGCATCATTATAATAAGAAGAAAAAACATCTCCTTCTGAAGCAGTAAAAGCCCCAGCCATTGAAGTCGCTCTTGAACCAGGAAAAATCATCATAAAAACAGCTCCAGCTTCAAGAGAACTACCAAAAGCAGCTAAATGGAATATTACTATTAGAATTATAAATGAAAAAACTATTTTTCTCATTATAAATCCTCCTTTCAAATTTAACCAGTGTATAACTTTGTTTTCAGGGATAAGATAATAAAAAACCTCCTAATGTCAACCCCAAGTTGTTATATCCCAATCTTCAAACCATAACAAAATAAAACTTAATACAATAGGGTAAAAATCTAATTTTCAAAAAACGATAAAAAAAAGCAGCGTATCGCCTACCGCTAATCGCTTAATACACCCTAAACCTTCAAAAATCCTACTCGCAACTCTCTAATCGCTAATCACTAAGACAGAAATTAACACCCTAAAGTTCCATTATTTATCCGACATCCAGGAATTTTGCTTTATTTCTGATTTTATTAATTTCATCCAAAAAATTATTCTCAAGACGCGCTTCAATTACATTTTTTACAGCATTTCTAACCCAACCAATCATATTTCGCATCGTTAAAGGATCAAAAAATTTGAAATCGGGGAAACCATGCTGCCTCACTCCAAAGAATTCCCCGGTACCTCTCAAGTTTAGATCAACCTCGGATAGTTTAAAACCTGAAGAAACCTTCTCAAGAGTACTAAGCCGCAACGTAGCCTTATCTGTAATATTCGCTTCTTCTGCAATCATTATAAAATAAGATCGTGCATTCCCCCTACCAATTCTTCCTCTCAGCTGATGAAGCTGCGCAAGTCCAAATCTATCGGCATTCTCTACCACCATAATATTAGCCTCAGGGACATCTATACCAACCTCAATAACGGTAGTCGCAATCAGCACATCAATTCTATCTCCTTTAAATCCTCTCATTAATTCGTCCTTCTCTTCGCTCTTCATCCTACCATGCAAAATAGCAACTCTTAAACCCGAAAAAAAATTATTTTTAATATTTTCCGCTTCTTCCTCTATTGAGCGTAAATCCAAACTCTCGGATTCTTCAATAAGCGGGAATACAATATAAGCCTTACAACCACTTTTACTGATTTTTTCTTTAACCCAATTATAGACTTCTGCTCTTTTCCCTGATTTCCTGACCCACTTCGTTTTAGAGGGAATTCGCCCCAATGGCATTTCATCGATAGAGGAAACATCTAACTCTCCGTAAACCGAGAGAGCGAGAGTCCTGGGAATAGGTGTGGCTGACATAACAAGAACATTGGGTTTGCCTTTTCTCTTTATCCTGGCTCTCTGATTAACTCCAAAACGGTGCTGTTCATCAATTACCACTAATCCCAAATCCGGTATTTTAACATCTTCCTCAAGCAACGCATGGGTACCCAAAATAATACCTCTCTTCTCAGTGATTTCGCTTAAAATTTTTTTTCTTTTGGCCTGATTCATATTACCTACTAAAAGCCATAATGGAATAGAAAAAGAAGCCAAAAAATTACTTATTACAAAAAAATGCTGATAAGCAAGCACCTCTGTCGGTACCATAAAAGCAACATTAAATTTATTACTTAACGAGATAAGCATCGCCGCTATAGCAACCACTGTTTTGCCCGATCCAACATCACCTTGAAGAAGTCTATTCATTGGATAAGATTCACTCATATCCTTTTTGATTTCAGAAAGCGCTTTTTCCTGGGAAGAAGTTAATTCAAAGGGTAAAGATATTATAAAATCTCTCTCTAATTTAACTTTCGCATTAAAGACAACACCCTTTTCCTTTTTTATTTTCTTTTTCTCAAGAGCAAGAAACAATTGCAGATAAAAAAGCTCATCGAAAGAGAGTCTTTCTCTTGCTTTAACCAAAATACTTCTATTCTCCGGAAAGTGGAGATTAGATAATGCTTTGTTTAAAGAAATTAATTTATATTTCTTTCTCATATCTAAAGATATAGGATCTTCAATTTTTTCCAAAAAGTATTGGAGAACACGGCTTACGGTTCTTCTCATAAATCTCTGCCCAAGATCTTTCGTTAAAGGATAAATAGGGATAATTCTTCCTGTATGAATTAATTCGGTTTCTTCTTCACTCAGAAACTCATAATCGGGATTTAAAATATATATCCCCTTAAAAAATTCAACCTTTCCGCTAAAAAAAAGATGATCGCCACTATTAAATCTTTCTTTAACCCAGGATTGATTAAACCACCTCCCAATAATAATTCCTGTACCATCATAAACTGCAACATCCGTAAGCAGTTTCCCCCTTCTGGTTTTCCTGGAATTGACAGAAACAACCTTTCCTTCAACAGTCACTTCATCATTAACTCTAACATTTTTTATAGGCTTGATTATACTTCTATCTATATATCTTCTGGGGGAAAGATAAAGAAAATCTTTCACCGTAATTATATTTAACACGGAAAGCAATTCAGCTTTTTTCGGACCAACTCCTTTAACCCACTTTATAGAATCAGAGATTTCTAAAGACAATATTCAAAATTTAAAGGGGCTCTGAGCCTGAGCCCCTTTGCTATTAAAACATTTCCTTTTAATCTTCCAGTTTAAAGATAACTGGATATGCAAGACGGACTGCTACCGGTTTATCTCTCTGCATAGCAGGAGTAAATTTTAACTGATAAGCTTTTTCCTTAGCAACCTTATCAATAGCGGGAAATAAGGGCTTCGTTATAATAACATTTCTAACCTTTCCATTCGTGTCTATCCATAATTCAAGAAAGAGCTTTCCCTCTATTCTTGATCTTATTGCCATTTCAGGATAGATTCCCTGCATTATCTTCTCATTCAAAGGTTTTGGAGCCACTTCGTAAGCAACAAATTTAGGTGGGGCAAATTCTACATCAGCTTTTTTCTTTTCAAGCCCGTCAAAGTCCGTTTTCTCAATAGTCCGCGCCTCTACCTCTTCATCACTCTTAGCGGCCACAGGCATTTTAGGCTTAGGAGGAGGTGGAGGCTTCACAATGTTCTCAAGCTGAGGTGGCAGCTTATCAACTCTTATTGCTCTAGTAACTTTAGGTTGATAAGGTTGACTCTCAATTTCAGGCATAAAAACAAAACCAAGAATTAATAACACAAGTGCAATCAAAAAACCAACCCTAATATTAAGGGGATACTGTTTTTTTAAATCGGCAGTTTTCTTACTCATATATATATCACCCCCTTTTCTTCCTTGCGGCAAGATGAATTCTCAAAACTGAAGCTTCTACGAACTCGTTCAATACATCTTCCACAAACTTATAACCCGTAGCCTTATCACATTTAACAGAAACAATTATATCCGGGTTTATCTGTCTCTTTCTTGTCATTATATCGGATATTCTTTCCGTAGGGATAAGCGCATCATCAATAGAAACAAGACCATTCGTCGAAATCCAGATATGAGTTAAATTCCTGGCAGGCATTTTTTCGGCAGCTTCAACCTGGGGGATAATTACCCTGAGACCCGTCTCCGCTCTGAAGGTAGTGGTAACCATAAAGAATATCAAAAGGAGAAAAGCGATATCTGCCATTGAGGCAGTTGGTATTGTAGCGTTTACTTTTTCTCTATGTAACCTCATAACTTATACCTTATTCTTCAGAAGAGGGCGCTAAGGAATATCGCTCAGCATTTGCCAATCTTAGTTTATCCAGAGCATTCACCATATACTCATACTTCGCTACAGGGTGAGTCTTTATGGAGAAAATCGCGTCCGGATTCCCCGAAAGGATTTTCTTTACTTCATCCACTAATTCATCCTGGCTAACTTCCACCCCGTTAAGTCTTATTTTACCCTTTTCTTCCACATAAATTCTCTGAATATTTTCAGGTTTAACTTTAACCTCTTCTCCCTTTTCCGGAAGCATAATTTGTAGTCCAACTTCATTTGCAAATACAGTAGTAACCATAAAGAATATCAAAAGGAGAAAAGCGATATCTGCCATTGAAGCAGTTGGTATCTCGGCACCTTTTGTCTTCTTTTCATGAAGTTTCACTTATGCCTCCAATAAAGCATCCATCAAAGCGGCGGCACCTTCCTCCATAGAACGGGTAAATCCATTTACTTTCTGAGTAAAGAAAGCATGTGCACCCGAAATTGGGATAGCTAGCGCCAATCCTGTTGCGGTTGTAATAAGTGCTTCCGAAATACCTGCAGCAACCAGAGTAGCCTCAACAGTTCCGGCTAAAGCTATTGAATTAAAAGCGTTTATCATCCCGGAAACCGTTCCAAGAAAACCAAGCATTGGAGCGATATTGGCGAGGGAAGCAAGAATCAACATCCCTCTATCAAGAAAAGCTAATTCTCTTGTGGCATACCTTGTCATAACTTCTTCAAAAACTTGTTTGTCTTTAGATTTTTTATCCTGCTCCTTATATTTCTCTATTGCAGGTTCAAAAACACGTGCGGCAGGAGAAGGAAATTGCCGACAGAACTCAATCGCGGTAGAAGCACCGTCTTTTCTAAATATCCTTACAAGTTCTTCGGAAAATTCTTCAGGATCCACCCTCAAACGAGCAAAAGTTATCATTCTCTCAATAATATAAGCAAAACCAATGATTGCACAAAAAAGAAGTGGCCACATAGCCCACTTACCCTGTTGGAAAAATTCAATAGCACCTTGCATATAACCTCCTTTTATTGATTGCTATTAGTAATTAACATTTTAACATACACAAAAACAACTAACCTTCCAAACTTATCTAGAAATCCACCGATAATATACAGTAATTCCCATAAGTGTCAAGAGCGCAGCCCCAAGAATTGAAAAAGCCTCGAATGAATTAGTACTCAACATTCCTTTAATTAAAGGAAAAAGGTCTGCCGGATCCGCGATAGAAAGATTCCTACCAAAGTATAGAATGCGATAAAAATGGATAACTGCTGATAAAACCAGAAAAAAAGAACCCATAATAGGCAAAACCCATATTCCCTTTCTCTCAATTAGAGGAAGCAACCTTTTTATAATCAGTCCATAAACATAAAGAGATAAAGTAAAAATAAGTATACCTACGGCAAAAAGAATCTCAAAAGGGATATCGACTCTCATTTAAAACCTCCCCTTCTCGGACTTACCACTTTTCTAAATCGCAGCGCCCCGAGTAAAGATAAAATACCCGAAATAAAGAACAGCGAATATGCAATTCGTCCGGTATTAACCGGCATTTTCAAGTTACCCTGAAACACTGAAAGTAATTGTAAAATAGCATATACAAGAATGCCTGAAGGAGCTATAATAATAAATTGCCACTCTGTTTTTTTTCTTAAAACTTTTTCATATCTTTTAGCAATTATCCCGAAAAGGACAAACGTAATCCACAAAAAACCTGCCGCAACAATCATTACCCAACTATTCAAAGATGCCATTCTAGTAATTTCTTCCGGTAAAGAAACCAAAAATAATGAAAATAAATTCATTCTACCTCCTCTATCTTCTTCAAAATATCTTCTTTTAATTTTTTAGCTTTTGAAGGACCAATTATTAAAGACGCTGCGTCTTTAAGCGATTGAGAAATCCCTAAGACCTGATCTTTAGTTGGTTTATTTCTATCTATACCACTATCTTCGATTACATTTGAAACTATATCTAAAGAAAAATCACCAAGATAATTACCTGCTATTTCTTCAATATAATCTATAACTTTTGTACTGAGAATTTCTTTCTGGACACTGACTTTTTTTATCTCTTCGGCTTTTGCTTTCTCTTTTTTTATCTCTTCGGCTTTTACCTTTTCCGTTTCTTCTTCCCCAATCACCACTTCTTCTTTCTCTATCTTTGTTTCTACTTCTTTCTTCTGTATTTTTTTCGCTTCGCTTGCAGCAGTTTCTACTTCTTTTTTTGCTATCTCCTTTTTTTCTTCTACCTCCGCTTCTATCGTCGCAACTTTTTCAACAATAGCCTTTTCCGGCTTTTTCTCTATTACCTTCGTTCTTGGCTTCAATACACTTTCTTTCTCGTAAATATACTTTAAAATATTCTCAATGTTCTCATCGTTATTTGCAACTATTCCGAAAAAATTATTTCTATAATAAATTATAACTACTTTTTTATTCTTACCCTTAACAATTAATTGTCGGAAAGGTAATGATCCTATCGCATCAAAAGTTTGAGTCAACACAAGACTAATTCTATCTAAAATTTCCTTTCCCCCTTCAAACTCCCCAATAAACTCTTTCGGTTCGCCTAAATTAAACGTTGCTTCCAAATTAAAATTGTCTTTTAATTCCTTTAAATCTATCATTCTTTATTCTTCTCGCTAATTTCTCTAATGACTTTTTGAACAATCATTTTTGTCTGCTGTTTTCCAAACTCACTCAACGCTTTCTTAACAATAAAGTCCAACAATAATTTCATAAATTTGTTTATCTCATCTCTATTTAAACTTTCCACATTTGTATTGACATTCAATTCCAAACCTTCAAGCTTGATTAAACCACTTAACTTGCCTTCCTTAGAAAGAGCAGAAAGACCACTTGATATATATCCTTTCCACATCTCAGGGTCTGAATTTTTAACGAACTCTCTTAATAACATATTCAATTGCTCCGCTCTATCCCTAAAGAGTTTCCCGATTCCCGAATCTACGTCCTTTTTCAACTCCCCAAGACTTCCCTTTATTTTCTCTTCTATATCCTCGGTATTCTGCTCCAACACAAGACCCAAATAATTTTTATCGAAAGGCAAAATAACAAGAGTCTCTCTACCAACTCCCTTAATTGACTCTATATCACCAACATTGCAAGCCTCAGCCATAATTTCAGCAGCAGAACCGGTAAAAGCCACCAGATCATCAACATTACCCGGGGTTATTCCACCACTTTTTAAAATAGAACCATCTTCAGAAGAAACCAGAGCAAATCCTTTAATATCAGGTATTTTCATTAATTCATCTAACGGAATGTCAGGGCTCATTTTTTAGTTCCTTCTTTTTTTTATTTACCAACAATTTGCCAAGCGCCTCAATAGCCTTTTTTTCAAGGGAATTAAGAATCTCGGAAAAAAATTCTTTTGTTTTTTCAAGATCTAAAGAAAACTTTTTATTATTTACACTCAAACTTTTTCCGTTAAAAGAAACAGCATCTTTTACGTCATATTCTTCAATCAGTTCATCCAACCCGGAAAGCCAGGGACCATCACCAAAAGCTTTCAAAAACATATTCGTTTTTTTAAGCCCATCTTCCAGGACTCGCTTTCTTTCTTCAGGATTATAGAGTAAAGATTCTTTAAACAACCAGGATAATGCTTTTAAAGTATCCAGCTCGGAAAGAGGACTCAAACTAATAATTTCGGAGAGCTTTTTCTTACCATCCGCCAAAATTAAAACTTTCCATTCATCTTTTTTGAGAATAATTTTATCTCCTTCCGGGGTTTTTAAAGACTTCTGGGGAATAATCGAACCAGGAGGGAGATCCTTTTTAAACTCATCAAACTGAGCTTCTCTTGTCTCTATTTGATCTATCAATTCTGCAAGTGGTTGAAAAATGGTGTTTACGGCAGGTTTCTCGTCAGGCTGAAAAACGAATTTGCCTTCTTTTTTCATTCCAATAGAAAAAAAAGCTTCCAGCCCCTCTTGATTATCCATTTCAGCATGTAAAACTTTACCGTCTGAAACGTAAACGTTGCCCTCCTCTTTAATAATTAAACGACCAGTCTTCTTAAACCTTGAAAGTAAATAAAATATCTCCTTTATGGAGAAATATAATAAATCCCCCTCTATGGCAACATCCTTCATATTTGTATATTATTGAAAATATAACGATTGTCAAGACTTTATAAATCATCACACACTTCCTCTTTCCCAGAAATTAAATATTTAAACTTAAAAATCAAAATGACAGATTAAAATATAAAATTATTTCTACAAAAAACACAGATTCCCTTTCCCTCTCAACTTTTATTTTTATAAAACATTTATTTAAAAAATCTGTGTACATCTGTGTTAATCCGTGGCCATTTCCCTTTTTTTTATTTTTGATTTGAATTTTTCCATTTTGATATTTAATTTTCGCATTATTAAAGTACTATCGTTTCCTTTATAAGTTTTCTGTCCCTGATACGCTGGATACTAAGTGACCCGACTTCAGGGATAGTTCTAACTTCACCACTCTCTATTATTTCCGCAATTGACAAACCCGCAGCCGGTGCCTCCATAGCGCCATGTCCACTGAAACCTGTACATATAAATAAATTTTTAAAATCAGGATGCTCTCCTATTAAAGCGTTATGGTCTTCCGTGTTAACAGCATACAACCCTCCCCACATATTTCGAATCCGGCAATACTCGGAACCCGGAATCCTGACCTGTAGATAAAGATTCATAAAATCTTCATAATAAGACCTGACTGGTTCTGTATTAAAACCCGGCGCCTGTTTTTCATCTGCTCTTCCGGCAACCAAATTATCTCCTTCCGGTCTAAAATAAACACCATTATCTATAATAGTTAAAGGAATCTTACTATAGTCCTTCTCATTCATTGGTGGTGATATAACATATAAAACTCTCTTGATAGGAACTACGGGAATAGATAAATCGTCGGGAATATTAGAGTTATCTAATATTTGTCTTGACCATGCTCCGGCAGTTAAGAGGACTGCACCAGCTGGTATTTTTTCTCCATCCCGAGTAATCACTCCCTTAACTTTTCCATTATCAATAATTATTTTTTCTACTTCCTTATTTAATTTTATCTCGATCTGTTCAGGATATTTATCCTTTGAGAAACCAAAATAAGCCTGAGCTGGAGTTGTAGCATTAAATATCGCGCAATCTTTTCCAAAAAGCCCCCCAACAATCGGAGAAACAGGAACAATATTCAAGACATCATCTTTAAGATGGTTTACTCCAGGTTTAAAACACGGAACAATATTGGCAATATCTTCAGGAGGAATTAATTCCACATTCACACCCGCTTCATCCCATCTAGGTTTAAAATCCACAATATTCTGCCAATTTTCTTCATAATAGGTAAAAAGATAACCATTTTGTTCGAACCCAATCGAAACTCCAAAATTTTCCCTGAAGTTTTTATAATGCTCTATCGAATAACAGGTCATCTTCATATTTACTTCGGTTGACCATATATTTCTCATACCGCCCGCGCAAAGAGAGGTTGATTCTTGAGCAATGGCGTTATTCCTTTCCAAAACCAGAACCTTACCCTTATATCCCTTTTGTAGAAGATTATATAGCGCCGACCCGCCAATAATACCCCCACCCACAACAATGATATCATACATTATTCCTCCAATTACCCTTATTTTGCACTTGCAAAATCTATAATTATCTTTAATATAAAAAAGCTTTTAATTAATAATAAAGAAATTAACATAGTCAAGTGTAAAAGCTTTTAAGAGGTTAATATGAATAATGATATACAGATATCAAAATCAATAAAATTAAAAAATATTTCTGAAATTGCCCTGAACTTAGGTCTTACGAAAGAAGATATAGAACTATACGGTAACAATAAATGCAAAATTAAAATTAATGCTATAAAAAATAAAAAAGAGCTTGATGACAGTAAATTAATTTTGGTTTCCGCAATCACTCCAACTCCCGCGGGCGAAGGTAAAACCACAGTTTCAATAGGTTTATCCCTCGGCTTAAACAAACTCGGAAAGTCTTCAATAGTAACTTTGAGGGAACCTTCACTCGGACCTTTATTCGGAAGAAAAGGAGGAGCAACAGGAGGAGGTCAGGCTCAAGTATTACCTATGGAAGAGATAAATATGCACTTCACGGGGGATATGAGGGCTGTTGAAAGTGCCCATAATCTTATTGCGGCCGTTCTGGACAATCATATATACCAGCGAAAAGAACCAAGACTTGACCCAAGAAGAACTAAATGGTGCAGGGTAATAGATATGAATGATCGATCCTTAAGAGATATTATAATAGGTCTTGGAGGGAAAATTCATGGTATTCCAAGAGAATCATCCTTTCAAATAACCGCTTCCTCAGAAATTATGGCTATTCTTTGTCTTGCTGAAGATTACAGCGAATTAAAAGAAATGCTTTCAAACATTTTATTAGGTTTCACCTATGATGAAAAACCGGTCTATTTAAAAGATTTAAAAATTGAAGGCGCTACAACTGCTTTGTTAAAAGACGCTTTAAAACCAAATTTAGTTCAGACAACAGAAGGTACACCTGCCCTTGTTCATGGTGGTCCTTTTGCCAACATCGCACAGGGCACCTGCTCAGTTCTTTCTATGAAGTCAGGACTCAAATTTTCCGAATACGTGATAACTGAAGCTGGCTTCGGATTTGATCTGGGAGCAGAGAAATTTTTCGACATCGTGGCAAGAAAATCAGGTTTAAGCCCTCAAGTCGTTGTTCTTGTCGCAACCACACGAGCATTAAAAAATCACGGAGGAAAAGACTTAAAAAATATTAAAGAAGAAGACCCAAAAGCAGTAAAAAACGGCTTACCCAATCTTGAGAAACATCTTGAAAACATTAAAAAATTCGCTGTCCCCGCAATTGTTGCTATAAATAAATTTGTTAACGATACAGACGCGGAAATCGAAGCTATAAAAGAATTCACCAATTCAAAAGGTATAGAATCCTCAATAGTTGAGGTTCACAAAAAAGGCGGTGAAGGGGCCCTTGATTTAGGCGAAAAAGTTATTGATAAAGTCTCTGGTAAAAGAAACTTTAAACCGCTTTATTCTCTTGAAGAGTCAGTACAAAAGAAAATCGAGACTGTATCAAGAGAAATTTATGGTGCTGCAGCAGTAGAATTCACCAAAGAAGGAAAATCAGACCTTAATCTTATTGAAAAATTAGGTTTAGAAAAACTTCCGATCTGTATTGCCAAAACTCAAAAATCACTTTCTGATGATCCTAAACTTTTATGCAGACCTGAAGATTTTATAGTAACGGTAAGAGGAATAAAAATTTCAAGAGGTGCAGGCTTCCTTATCCCAATAACCGGAGATGTCCTCCTTATGCCCGGACTGCCAAAGAATCCTGCGGCAGAAAATATTGATATTGACGATGAAGGAAATATAACGGGACT
>CAYYUB010000011.1:0-25781 GCA_964474855.1 uncultured bacterium | reverse complement strand
TCAGATCACTTCCTCCCGTGTTATAAATCGTTAAAGTATCGGTAGATGTCTCCCCTGTTAATAAACTATCACTTAGGGAATCGGGTGAAACAGAGATATCCGGCGGTTCCACACATTCACCCTGTAAGAAAACACTTACAGTTGGTTCATCCGGGTCATTGCTTGCGATGGTTAATAAGCCTGTAATAGTTCCCACCGAACTTGGCGTAAAGGTTACCACGATACCTTGCGTTTCCTCGGGATCCAAAGTAAAACTTGTAGTATCTACAGTATAATCGGAATTATCAGACGAGATGTCACTCACCGTCAGCGAATCGGTTCCAACATTTGCAATAATTAATGTATCAGTAACAGAAGAACCCGTGAAAACAATACCGTAATCCAGAGTATCTTCCGAAACAGCGATATCAGGTGCGCCAGTTACATGTAAATGTGCGGGGACCGTAACTTCAGGCTCATCCGGGTCATTGCTGGCAATGATGATATCCGCAAAGTAATCACCACCATATAATCCGGTCGCGTCAAAAGTAACTTCTATCTTCACACTATCGCCCGCTGAAATGGTACCTGAAGTGGAATCACAAGATAACCAAGAAATACCTCCACCACTCCAAAAAGCAGAGTTGTGAAGAATCAGTGGAATGTCTCCGGTCCAGTATCCGGAATTTGCGACAAAAATGTTTACCCCAACTACGGTACCCTTCGTACAAACAAAGGCTGCTCCATTATCCCACCAAGCCACTCCTTCAGCACCATCGGATAAACTTGCATCACTGGCAATTAGAAAACCGTCAGCACTTGTAACCCCTTCCATAATCGGATGGATCGAATCAAATGCACCCAAACTGGCAGATCCAATAGCGAAACTGAGATTAAAGGGGATATAGCCATCATCAGCAAGTCGGCCCATTAACTCCCAACCACTGTAAAAGGTCGCAAGTGTAAGAATTAGACCACCTCCCGCATCAACATAATCGGCTAAAACATCACCTAATGCCACGGGATCCCAATAGGCACAATCTTCAACAACCATCACTGCATCATAAGCCAGCAGATCATCCAAGGTAGGTATTACATTCCCATTCCAAGTATCGACTACTACAATATCTGGAAATCCCGAAAGCAATCCCTGAATTTCACTCACATCACTGCAATCCTCATAAATAATCAGAACTCTAATTCCCTGAGCAAATAATACCTCTGGTGGAATTCGATTCTCAGGCAAACTCAACCGAACTGGATAGTAACCAGAATTAAATCGCTTTCCTCGAATTTTTTTACCAACCGATCTCTTCGCTGATATCTCCTTGAAACTCTTAGAACGATCTTCCACTGACACCAAAGCCGTTTCCACTCCTTCAATCGAAATATCAAAGATCAGATCACTTCCTCC
The DNA here is from genome assembly GCA_964474855.1 of uncultured bacterium. Taxonomy (GTDB): domain Bacteria; phylum Hydrothermota; class UBA3072; order UBA3072; family UBA3072; genus JAFGHJ01. The sequence continues at coordinate 24,388 of CAYYUB010000011.1, read as the reverse complement.
CGTGTTATAAATCGTTAAAGTATCGGTAGATGTCTCCCCTGTAAGCAAACTATCGCTCAAGGAATCAGGTGAAACTGAAATATCCGGTGGTTCCAGACCTTCGCCCTGCAAGAAAACTGTTGCACTCGGCTCATCTAAATCATTACTCTCAACCGTCAGACTGTCAATGGACACACCTTCAGAAGTTGGTGTAAACGTCACCATTACTATCTGGGTCTCATCAGGAGGTAAACTGAAATTTGTAATATCAACAGAATAATCGCCACTGTAAGATGTAATATTGCTTACCAGCAGGGTATCTTTCCCAGCATTATTTACCTGAAGTTCCAGTGTATCGGAATAACCAACAAATACCGTATCGAAATTTAAGGTATCCGCAGAAAGGACTATATCAGGTGTTAATATAGGAATAGAAAAATTACTAATCCAGGTACTATCGTTTATATCACTTGCAACAAGCTCAAAATTAACAACGTGGGTTGCCGGACATCCCAATGATACATCAAAATCAAAATCCTCCAAGCTGCTCGAGAATGAGTCGGGCAGGATGGTATCTCCGAAATTCTCCGTCGAATCCGTAATAGTCACATAAGAATCTGTCGTTCGCAAGATACCCGTAACGGTACGCGCAGTATCAACACCTACGTTGTGTACCGTCAAAGGCAGCTTAATACTCTCACCGGGGTCAACCTTTCCATCGTTATCTCCAGATGCATCGATTATCGTATAATGGTCAAAAATAACCCAGGCAGAGGAAGGTGATATGACATTCACACTGTCTTCGTAGGGTAAGTAATCATGCTTTGTAACTGTGCAGTACATTATACCAAGAGAAGCAGGCGGTGGAGATAGTGTTAAGGTGAGATTGCCGGAAGCGTCGGTGTATCCTCTCTCGTAAACTTCTCCTTCTTTATATAAACAAACAAGCGCATCTTCTACACCAGAACCGCCATCTGTAACATTGACGGCAAAGCTGCTGCCGCCAACAGGTATTACAGCGTCATGAGTTACGGTCAATTCACCGGGAGTATCCGTCCATAAAGGCATTTCCGGGTCTCCGAATAGATTTAATTCATAAATACACCATGCCCAGGTTGAGTACCAGGTAACCTGAGACACATATCCGTCTTTTGAGAAAGCATGTGCTGCACCAACATGGTCATGATAAGAATAATTTTCCGTGAATATTTCGTGGTAAAAACATGTATCTATATGTTCCGAAGGTCCCATATCGGGTGGCATCCCCCAACCATATCTTGAATTCATGATTGAGTAACTGCCGCCTGTAGCTGGAGTTAAATAATGTTCGGCAAAACAGTCTCCGTAGGGTACGAGGTCAAGTGCGCCGCACATACACCCTATAGAATTGTGTATACCAAGAAGACTATCATTGTCTAGAGCATCTAAGTCATCGGAATCGAAATATGCATCCTCATAATAAGTATAGATACCCTCTTCATTGCCGTGTCCTACAAGGTGAGCAAAACCAAATCCTGATTGAACGGAATCAACAAAAGCCGCGTGGGTAAGATCTCCGTCCCTCTCATACATCTTTGAAACCTGCCAGTCTCCGGGTACAATATTAGCAATCGCCTCCTGTGAAAGTCTCTCATCATATAAACCTGGCCATAGTTCGGCAGCAGGCAGAAGTATCTTTTTTTGATATCCGAGTGAAGGACTTTTTTCATAAGTAAGAACTTTATCCACAAAGGTTTCTACCTGAGCAACGGTCCTGACAGGTGCTCTACCTACAAATACGTCCGAATAGAAATCTACACTATCATTGGATTCACCGTATACACCGTCACCATCCGCGTTCCAGTTACCATCAAGATCTGAAAAATAAAGATCCGATGGAATAGTATCTTCATCAGGATAATTTCCAGCTCCTGAAGTCATATAGTAAACATTCCTTCGCGGAACGATTTCCTGACCCCATTCATAGTCGCACTGTCCGCCAAGAATAACCCAGATCGTGCCCCAGGATAAATTCGCATCAATGATAAAATTCCTTACTCTCTCAGCATTATCTGCACCTGTGTAATTCGAATATATGTAATTTGTCGTTACAACCTTCGTAGGAACTCCTTTCTTAGTCTTCCAATCCGCAAGCTCCTGAAAGGATGTTTCGAAAGAATCTGCTGTTATTATTACGTATTCAACTGTATCCGGAGGTAAAGCCAAACTACCACTCAATCCAATGGAAGGTTCGAACATTCCAATATCTTCGGGATTGAGGATTAATTTTTTAACTCTTTCTTTAAATATTTTGTTTTGTTTTTCTGTTTTTGTACGGAAGGAACGCGCATTCTCTTCGTACGTAACCTTAAACTTTATTCTCGAATGAAAAATCAATTTCTTATCGGCAGGAATATATTGCAGTGGATAAATTAATAAACTTGCAAGTCTATAACCTCCCATTGAACCAGTGTGAGGGTTTTCGATAATCTCCTGGGGATAAGGCGTAGTTTGAGCGTAAATATCCTCGTCCGGCTCAACGAAAGGGAAAACCTTCCCTTTTATAAATGGCTGAGGATGTTGAGTGGGATAAACCTTATATTCACCGGCAATCTCTTCTTTATCTATGGTGACAATCTCGACACTTGTAACTTCCGCGCCTTGAGGAATTAAAAGCGAAAAAGCCGCTCTCGGAAGAGAGGGAGCACCTATTTCTCTGGTAGTTGACCCACATCCTTCAAGTTTTACAAAATCGTATCCTTCGATTTCAGTAAACGAAAGATCGTCACTGCTGAAGGTTACTTCTCTTTCTGAAACACCTGCGAACGCCACTAATGTGAAAAAGAAAAAAACCGTACAAAATGTTTTAAAAAACATTTGTCTGATAGACATTCCAACCTCCTTATTAATATTAATTCATATAATACACTTTACAATTGATCTTTTCAAAAAAGTCTTAACTTTCAAGAAAATTTATTATAAATTATAATTAAAAATATAGTAAAAGTCAAGGATTCAAAATTGAAAATAGTTAATTATAATTGGGTATCCTCAATAGGGTAATATCTCTATATTACTATCAATCAACTCTTTTTTTTGCAAAAAAATACCCCAATGGGTTTCTGGTTTCGGGTTTTTTAAATTAAACCCACAAGCCGGTAAAGTTGAACCACCTCTTCCATATCGAGAGTCTCTGCTCGTCTGTTTAAGTTAACCGTAACTCCATCGGTATTGTAAGCAAAAAGATTGTTTTTAAGTGTTTTTCTTCTGAATCGAAAAATATCTCTCAAGAACCCTTCAAAATGCTCATCAACTTCAATTATCGAATTTTCCCTTAGAACTCCTTTGATAGCTGTTGAAAATATATCAGGTTTCGGGAAGAAAGCTTCAGGTTTAATCTCAAATTCCACCTTGATATCATATAGAATATTAAACAGTATGGAAAGCGACGAGTATGATTTGCTTCCCGGCTTAGATGTAAATCTTTCCGCAACCTCCTTCTGAAGCACAAAAATCCATTCTTTTATTTTATCCCTGTTGTTCTTAATTTTTTGTAAAATCGGTAAAGATACCGAAAAAGGGAGAGCACCTACAACGACTTCCGGAAAAGAAGAATCCAATTCTATTTGGAGAAAATCCTCACAAATAACGTTCATATCTATACCTCTTAAATAACCGCAAAAATACTTATCTATTTCCACCCCAATTACCTCAAAACCTCTATCTTTAAGATGCTTCGTTATGATACCAAGTCCTGGGCCTATTTCCAGTACTCTTTTACCACGAGCCAAAGACACCAGATCCGCAAACTTTCTTGCAATATTCTCATCAAGCAGAAGACTTTGTCCCCGGGCTTTGCTCAGAAATTTATCACCCAGAATTTTCTTTATTTCTTCTACTTTCATGCTTTTGAAATAAACGGTACATTAACTTTTTCTTGAAAAAATCAATATCAAACTCTATCAACTCATCATAACCTAATCCGTAATCACCTCCCGCTTCCCATAGTATAAATCCATCGGAACGAGAATCGGCGGCTCCCTTCAACTGATTTAAAACGTATTTTCTCCCGAGCCTTGACCTCCTCCATGTAAAAGCTTGAAGGTACGGTATTATATCAATTCCTTTCTCCGGTATTCTTTCCTGGGCTTTTTCAACTGACTTATATATCAAAGAATATGTTCTCCACTCCTTGGTGGAATCATTCATAAAATTATCGTGGAAATGAGAAGGATACAGCATCGGATAAACCGCATCAACTCTCTTAGCCATTTCCTCAAAATTCTGCCCCTCTTTTGCCAGAACATTAGCCCATACCGTATATCCATAAAAAGTAAGAGATATTCTCTTATTAGCGGGTTTAGCCTCCTTTACCGCATCAAGAAATTTAACAATATTACTTAATTTGTTTTGCCAATTTCTATAGGGTTTATCACCTGAAGGATAGCGTATATAATCAAATTGTACTTCATCAAAACCAAAATCAAAAGCCTTCTGCGTAATTTTCACATTGTATTTTCTGACCTCAACGAGAGAAGGGTCTACCCAGTAACCGCATTTCGCCTGAAACCAGATCTTACCCGAGAAATCCTTTAAGGCAAGAGTACCTCCATTTTTAAAGGCAAGCGCTTCATCTTTAAAAACACACTGCCTGGCAATCAAATAGACTCCTTTCTTTTTAGACTTCTCAATAAAGTTTTTATAAAGCGAAAATACCAATCTTCCTCTTTCATCTTTCACATCAAGAACAGCAGCATTTACAAGTCCCAAATCCACCATTCGAAAGAATTTGTCCGATTTATTTTTCGAGTAAAAAATTCCGGGAGCCAGATAGATGCCTTTTATAATAGGTTGCGCCTCAGCAACTACAGGAACATCTACCGGAGAAAAAGCAAGTATGATAAAAAGCATAACAACTATTCAGTTTAGTAATTCACGAAGGCTTGAAGATTATATATCATAATTTTAGATCTCAATAATTAATAATGTAAAAATCAAATATCAAAATGGAAAATGACAAATCAAAATTCAAAAATGAATCCAAAAAAAGGGCAGTCGACAATTTTGCATTTTCATTTGTAATTTTGCTTTTTAAATTTTGATATTTCATTTCTCTTAGATAAGACTTAAAACACATATTTTACTTTGTGTTTTTGTGCCTTTGTGGCTAATATTACAAAACATCTATATCTTATGTATAAATAAACCGGATTTCAATTTTGGTTCGAACCAGGTAGATTTTGGAGGCATCTTATTACCATCATCAGATATTCTAATTAGCTGTTCCATCTGGGTAGGATACATGGAAAAAGCCACTTTAAATTTCCCCGAATCAACCAATCTTTCTAATTCGCTTAATCCTCTTATTCCTCCGACAAAATCTATTCTTTCGTCTTCTTTGGGATTCTTTATGCCTAAAATGGGATCAAGAAGATTTTCCTGAAGAACAGAAACATCAAGCGAATAATATGGGTCATCGGCTGGAAAAGTTCCCTCTTTAGCCTTTAGATGATACCACTTACCATCTATGTACATACCGAAATTATGATAGGTATCAGGATCACATTTTCCTTCGATACCCTCAATGGTAAAAAACTCTCTCACTTTACCGAAAAAAGCATCCTTTGTTAAAGAATTAAGATCCTTTACCACTCTATTGTAAGCCATTATCTTAAGTTCAGTATGTGGAAATACGACAGAAAGAAAAAAATTATATTCCTCCGAACCATTATGATTCGGATTATTTTCTTTTTTCTCCGCTCTTATATTCGAAGCCGATTCACTGCGATGATGTCCATCGGCTATATATAGAGTATCAACTTTATCAAGAACTTCCTGTATCTTACTTACCGTAGCTGTATCTCCGACTTTCCAGATTGTATGAAAAACGTTATCTCCTGTTTTGAATTTATAAAGAGATGGGGTTAACTTTACTTCGCTGAAAATGGAGTATATCTCTTCTGTTTTTTTCGTATCATAATAAGCAAGAAATATGGGACCTGTTTGAGCTCCCACGGTCCTTATATGCTTTGTTCTATCGTCAACCTTGACTTTCCTTGTGGACTCATGAGTACGGATATCTCCTTTGTCATACTCATCAACCGTAGCAAGACATACCAGACCGGTCTGGCTATGACCATTTTCATCTTCTTCGTAAATGTAAAAAGAAGGCTTATCTTCTTCGATGAGATACCCTTCTTTAATCAACCATTCAAGATTTTCATTACTCTTCTGGTAAATTCTATCATCATAGATATTGACATCATCAGGAAAATCAATTTCCGCATTTACGACATGCAAGAAACATAAAGGATTCTTAGTTGCAAGTTCCTTTGCTTCTTCTCTTGAAAAAACATCATAAGGTGGAGATGAAACTTTCTTCGCATATTCCACCTTTGGTCTTAATGCCCTGAATGGTTTTAATAACGCCAATGAACTCTCCTTTCAAAAATCGATTTTTATTACATCAACAAAAAAGCCTTTCTATTTTACATGGATTTATAAATATGTCAACGGGGAAAAATGATGGGGTCAAGTGTCGAGATTTGACCCCATGATTCCATAATTCAGGTACCAACTAAAGAACCTGTATCATATAAATTATTGTAGTGGTCGAACCGCTTGTATTGGTCTCATTTCCTTCAATTTTAACCCTGTAATCCTGAAAGATGTTCCGCCATCCTACATCACCACTTCCACTTGCAATAACTTGCGGTACAGTGCCAAGCGGTATCCAGACTCCGGCAGCCGCGTCTCCAAATTCTATATCAGAAAGCAAAATACCACAGGCAGGCGCCGGATCTCCTGCACCCGCGATACTAACTTCCCAATTACCTGCCGGCCAGCCAACTCCTCTAACTCTATATCTTATTCTCTGATAGCGTCGTCGATTAGGTCGGCTGGGTTCATAGTATTCGGGAAAAACTGCCGGGGGAAAAGGAGGATTGTTTGCGTTTCGGTCAATCTCGTTAAAATCCCAGGTAATAGTGTTGCGTTGTATAGTGATCCTGACTATATCAATTATCCCCATAGGAACAGGAACCAACACTGTAAGCTTATCACCACCAACCCTCGTTTCGGGGAGCGAGAATGCCACAAACGGTATTAGTAAAAATAGATAAAATATTCTTTTCATGGTTACCTCCGCTATTTTAAAATTCTTTTCTTTCAATCTTTTTTACAGGTTTTGCAATTCCAAAATTAAGATCTTCTCTCTTCATACCTCCGGTTAACTGCAAATATAAAACGAATCCTCTCGGATTTAAGTCATAACCCGGAGGAAAACGGGATGCTTGTACAGTATAATCACCGGGAATTATATTACTAATCGAATATTCGCCGAAAAAGTTTGCGTAAGTGTGTCTTGAATAATCACCTCGAATTATGCTTACCTTAACATTCGGAACTCCTTCTTCGTCCGGATCCCTCTTGAAGTTATGATTTTTATCGTAATATACAACTCCTTTAATCGAGGAAAGGCTAAAAATGGGAAAATTCACCACCTTGAAATCTAAAAACCCTGTATTTATCCTTTTAATCAGACTATCCCCTCCTAAAAATGCGGGAACACCTTTTATATCAAGCTGAACGGTATGTCCACCTTTGGAAACGGGAGCAAACCTGAACTGCCCTATACTGTTTACATCGGTTACTTTATCCCCATCTAAAATAATTTTTATATCCTCAAGTGGCGGCTCCCCGCTCTGCCTCAAACCATCGCCATTCTCATCATGCCAGACTAATCCGGTTACGGCACCAAAACCAACTTTTTCTATAGAACCTCGTTTTATAAGTTCAAGAGTATAAACTTTCGATTCGCTCGCGGTATTGCCCGAAACGCCAACTCTACTTGAAAATCCTCCGTAAGCGCCATCAAAAGTAATAGAAGCGTTATAATTTAGTCTTTTTTGATCAGCCATATGCCTTAATCTAAAATCTCCGTGAAGGGACGAACCCATTCGTAGGAGTGCGCCAAGAGAATACTCCCATCCGTAAATTACCGAATTAGAAACTGCAACTTCCAAAACGTTAGAATGCGGAAGATTTATAATACCCTCGACCTCAAAGCTTTCATTTCTTCTATTATAGTAACTGTTCTGATATCTAAAACTTAATCTCCCTCTGTTATAAAGAAAATAATAAAGACTCAAATAATTTCTATAACCGCTGCCCCTACCACCCCCCCAATTTACGTTATTGGTAAAATTTACCGAAAGATTAACAGGAAAACGGTAAGAAAAACCATCAAGGACTTGATTCTGTAAACTCCTATCCAACCTACCGCTCTGATAAAAACCGGAAAAAACATTTAAGCCGGTGGGAAACTTATACGAGGGATTTATACCCCAATTAAATCTTCCCCCTATATATTCAATACCCTCCCGTGAAACAAAACCGTAACTATAGTACCTAAGAAAAGAACGCAGGGAAAAAAAGTTTTTATTGAAAATCAAATCTTCATTAATGGCAACCTCCGGACTCTCAACATAACCCAATTTTATATCATTTACAATTTTAAGGTCTCCAAAATCAAGACTAAATTCATCTCCCAATATAGTGGAAGCCCTTTCCTTGTCCCACCTCGAGTTAAGGGTAAACATATGGTTGGGAAAGGAAAGCTCCAATTCAGAAAAAAATTTACTCCTATAAAATGTGGGAAAAATACGAGCAGCCAGATCTCTCATCTTTCCTACTTTCAAATTAAACTGATAATTTTCAGAAGGAGGAGTATAACCAACCTCAACTCCCCTCAAATATCCCATATCACCTAATACAACATGATAATTTCTATTATATTCGCCAAAAGCGATAGAATCATATCTAAATTGAAATCTCTTCACTCCAAAATCCTCTCTATACCTCATAAATAAAACATCCGCATTCCAGCGAACTCCTCTGGTATCTATCAAGTAGTTGGTAACCGCATATGAAGCTTCATCATATTGATAAATATTATGATATACATTCGTATAGTATTGAAAAGATAAAATAAATAAAATCATTACCAATTATTAATTATTCAACCTTCTTAACACCCTCTAATATTTGGTCTCCGCCATAATCCACACTCGCTACTATCTCATCCCCTTGTTGGATTTTTATATCTATAAATTTTAATTTATACTCACGTACTGCCGCCGGCAGTATTACCGATCCGGCAAGAGAATCTCGGTATATTTCCTTCTCCTCTCGCCTAACCCAGTATTTAACTGTCGGTCTCACCCACATATTACCCTTATTCTCCACCTCCATCTTCAACTCTCCACTCTTCTCTAACTCCATTTTCTTTATCTGTGCTTCCTTAAATGTTGTTCCCGCGATCTCTAAATAAGCGGTTATACCAACCCTGCCCGCCAACTGCACAAGTGGAGTCCATTCCTCTTCCTCAGGCGGCTTACCTTCAAAAAATATTACACTCCAGTAACCACCTGTACTCTCCGAAGGAATCTCAAAGGTAACCCTTATCTCTTTTACTTCCCCGGGCGCAAGAATGAACTCGGCAGGATTGATCGTTATCCATTCGGAACAGGAACCGGGAAGAAAACCTGACGGATGATATACTATCTTTCCTCCTTCATTTAGATCCCAATCACCCTTATAAACCATGACTTTTGCATCATTATAAGCATCACCGTTCTTTACGGATATCTCCCTCGTAACTACGCCGGGATACGAACTTACCTCTAATCTCAATGGAGAAACAAGTAATGATACGGATATTATTAAATGTAACATTTTATCAATCCTCCTACTTCTGCATTAACGTGAAATCAATATTGGTCAAGAAATCCCCTGCTTTATCCCTCCACTTTAAATCCAACCGCAAATCCATCGAAAAAGACGTCCCATTTTCGGACGTTGGAAGACCCTCTAAAAGACGCATTTCGCCCATTTCAAAAGGAACCCATTCTTCTCCTCCAATTCTCCAGGCTAACCTCTCAATGGGTATCATTCCTCCAGTGTTAGCCAAAAAATCACCTTGCGCAGAACAAAGCAGGATCCATTCAGCATTCGCATGTATATTACCCTGAATTATTCCCGGCAATTCTATCGGAGAGGCATCAGCATCAACAAACCCAATCTCTATCCTCTTTGCTCTTATATCCATGGAGAAAACTTCCTGATTGACGAAACCAACCTGAACGGAGGCATGTTGACCCGGAATTAAAAGAAATAAAAACCATACCATATTAAACCTCCTTTTTATAATTATAATATAGAAATAAGTCATCCCATTGTCAAGCTATTACACAAAAAGAGAAGGGGCGCTCATCGAGCGCCCCTTTCTCCTTAGCAGAACGTCAGTTCTAAGTGGTTCTCATTATAAAGTATGGATGGTGTAGGTTATGGTGCAGCTCGATCCTCCAGTAAGAATTTCATCGCCTGTAATATTCACCTGGTAATCCTGATACATTGTCACCCAGCCACCTGTATTTACCACTCCATTCTGAACTGCTACAGCAGAGGTAGTGAAAGCTGTCCATCCACTTATTAAAGCTCCCAAACCATCGTCTTCGGCATACTCGATATCGCCAATAAGAATTCCACAAGCGGGCGCCGGGTCACCATTTCCTTCAACTGTAAGCTCCCAATTTGCACTACCAAAACCCAAAACCAGATAATCTATTGTCTGGTATGGACGAGCAGCTGGGGTGGTGGGCTCATAGTATGCAGGAAACGCAGCAGGCGGAAAACCAGCCATAGCTGAAAAGTTCCATTCTACGGGGTCGGTACTAATCTGAACACCTACAATCTCGGGTATGATAAAATTAAAATCTGCTTGTACACTCTGAGGACTCGGACCGTTTGCACCAAAAGCAAGTAAGGGTAAAACTAAAAAAGCTAGATATAATTTACGCATGATAAACCTCCTTTAAAAGGTTTAAGGTTTAAAACGTTTTTTTTTGACCACTTTTCAACGTTCGCTAAATTTTCAAAGAACCATTTATACTATATGCAAGTACCGTTCCAGAATTTAAGCTATTGATTTATAATAAGATAAGAACAAAACCATTTTGCAAAGTGCAACTTTTTTTCGCAGAAGGCAAAAATTTTGCATTTGTCAAATATTTATTACTGAGTATGATTTTGCCACGAAGGCATTAAAACATAAAGAGAAAAACTAATTTTACCACAGAGTGCACAGAGGAAAAAAAGAACACACAGAGAATACAGAGAAAAAAGATATAGTGTTGTTTAAATAAATCCCAACCCCAAAATCCAAAATCCTAAATTAGGACGCAGATCAACGCAGATTAACAGGATATATTTAAGGGTGTTTAAAACCCACACCACCCGTTTGTAACAACAAATAACACAAATTACACAAATAAATTATTTTTTTCTTTTCTTTATATTCGTGCTATCCGTGTGATTCGTTGTTACTCTTGTGTGTTGGGACGATGTTTTTTAACTTGTGACTCGTGACTTGTGACACAGTCCGCCTTCGGCAGACTCACATTTCTTTATGCTTGCACTCAAGACAGTAAATATAATTTTGTCTTGCGTTCATCTTCTCCACCATAAAGGGAGCACCGCATTTGGGACATTCCTCCCCTACAGGTTTGTCCCACAAAACATTATCACAATCCTCAACCGAACAGGGATAAAAAATCCTTCCCTTTTTAGACTTCCTTTCAATAAATTCACCCTTACCGCACTTAGGACATTTAACGCCGGTAGAAACCGCGGCGCTCCAGTCACAATCAGGATAATTCGCGCAGGCTTTAAATCTTCCGAACCTTCCCTGCCTCAGGATTGCCTTTCCACCGCATTTCGGGCATGCCTCATCAAGGATGTCATCAGAATGAGGTTCGGTATAACCTTCGCAATCCTCAGGATAACCCGGGCACGCAAGAAACTTGCCGTAACGCCCCCATTTTACTATTAAATATTTTCCACATTTTGGACATTTTTTATCGGTTTTTTCGCTTATACTATCTTTAATCTCAGGAATTTTCTCCTCGACTGCATCAAGAGTATTTTTGAAAGAATCATAGAATTCTTCAATAGATTTCCGCCAGTCTCCTTTACCTTCTTCTATCTTATCCAGAGTTTCTTCCATAGAAGAAGTAAAATCACAATTTATTATTGTAGAACCAAAATTCGAAACCAAAACTTTGTTTACAATTTTACCGATTTCCTGGGGTATAAGAAATCCCTTTATCTTTTTTATGTAAGTCCTTACTAAAAGAGTCGATATTGTGGGAGAATAAGTACTGGGTCGCCCTATACCCAGTTTTTCCATTTCCCTGACCATTGTGGCTTCGGAATATCTAGCAGGAGGCTCAGTTGTCTTCTTTTCATCATCAAGTTTTTTTAGTTCCACCGGATCATTCAATTCCATCAAAGGTATAATGTTCTGTTCCTTCGGAGGAGCAAGAACTTTATAAAATCCATCGAACTTCAAATTCCTCGAAGAACCTCTGAATTCATAAGAAGATGCCTCTACCAACACCTTTCGGGAATCGAAAACCGCGCATTCAATTTGGCTGGCAATCGCTCTCTCCCATATAAGTTTATAAAGCTTATATTCTTCAGACTTTAGATGCTCTTTAATAAATTCCGGTGTTATATTTATATCTGTCGGTCTGATTGCCTCATGCGCTTCCTGAGCTCCTTTCCTTGATTTATAAACATTGGGCTTTCCCGGCAGATAATCATTTCCGTAGTTATCTTTAATGAACTTTCGCATACTTTCTTCTGCGTCTTTAGAAAGTCTAAAAGAATCTGTTCTCATATAAGTAATAAGACCCGTAGTGCCCCCCGAAAGGGCAATACCCTCATATAGCCGCTGTGCGATATACATTGTCTTTTTTATTGGAAATCCAAAGTTGTTGGAGCCAGCTCTTTGCAGGGTACTTGTTATTAAAGGCGGAAAAGCAGATTGTTTAACATCATCTTTCTTAAATTCTTTTACCGTAAAGTCGGCATTCTTCAAATCTCTTTTTATCTTTTCCGCATCTTTTTTATTTGAAACTTTCGCTTTTTTTCCATCAATTTTTTCAAGATTAGCCTCGAATTCACCATTAGGATGAATAAAAAATCCCTTGAACACCCAGTAATCTTCGGGAACGAAATTGTCTATCTCTTCCTCTCTTTCACAAATAAGACGCAAAACCACGCTCTGAACCCTTCCCGCGGACAATCCCATTCTAATAGCTTTCCAGAGCAAAGGACTGATTTTATATCCAACCAGCCTATCCAGAATTCTTCTGGTTCTCTGAGAAAAAACCTTGTTCATATCAACATCACCCGGTTCACTAATCCCTTTATTTATACCATTTTTGGTCATTTCATAGAACATAACCCTTTTGGGTGCAACCGGGAGTTCTTCCTGTAGATGGTAAGCAATAGCCTCTCCTTCTCGATCCGGATCGGTTGCGATAAAAACCCTATCGCTTTTTTTACTTGCCTTCACTATCTCTTTAACGATTTTACCTTTTCCCTTTATTATTTTATAGTCCGGATCAAAACCATTATCGATATCTATACCCATCTTACTCTTCGGAAGATCCTTAATATGACCCATTGTTGCCATTACCTTTGTCTTTTTAAGGTAATTGGTTATTGTCCTGGCTTTTGCAGGAGATTCAACTATTATTAAATCCATTCAAAAATCCTATAAGTTTTTTCATATCATCATAAATCGGCGCGGTGAACCGCACTCTTTTTTTCTTCACCGGATGAGTAAATGTAATCGACGCAGCGTGAAGAGCCTGTCTATCTATAATTCCCATTATCTTATCAAAAGCATCGGCATAGTCAAGGCCTATTCTCCTTAAAATTTTTTTATCTCTTCCTCCATAATCCCCGTCACCAATTACAGGATAACCAAAATGAGAAAGGTGAACTCTTATTTGATGAGTTCTTCCGGTTTCAAGATGAATCTTTAGTATTGATGCAAAACCGTACGAATGAAGAACTTTAAAGCGGGTAAGCGAATCCTTAGAATTCAAAGGAGTAACTGCCATCAACTTTCTATCAAAGGAACTCCTCCCTATAGGCGAATTGATTTCACCTTCTTTCATCGGAGGTTTTCCCCAGACCACTGCCAGGTAAATTTTATCGACTTCCCTTTTTTGAAATTGAATTGCAATCTTCGAATGAGCCCTTTCACTCTTTGCAAAAACAATAACCCCTGTAGTATCCGCATCAAGTCTGTGTATAACCCCGGGTCTATCAAGTGCAGAACCAACAGAGAGATCGGAACAATGATGCAAAAGTGCATTGACCAGAGTACCATCAGAGTTTCCTTTTGCCGGATGCACCACTATCCCTTTTTGTTTATTCAAAACAATTATATCTCTATCTTCATACAAAATTGAAATTGGTATTTCCTGAGGATTTATTTCAAAAGGCGCACGAGCATTATATACAGCCTCGATAATATCTCCCTTTTTGACAATATAAGACGGCTTAGAACCCTCACCATTTACAAGAATCCCCTCATCCTTTATTTTTTTCTTTATTTTACTTCTACTAAAAGGAAGACTGGTTTTAGACAAATACGTATCAAGTCTTATATTTTCAGTTCTAACTTCTTCCCGCCAGACCTTATTAATACCATTATCTTCGATTTTTCCATTTTTCATTAGAAGCACCAAAGATATTTAGGCAATTGACTTGATTTCATGGGAAATGAAATATCAAAAGTTAAAAAGCAAAATGACTAAATTGGGATTTAGGATTTAGTAAAAAAACAAAAGACTTTATTTGTGCTATTCGTGTCATTTGTTATTCCTATTACTGGTGTGGTGAGTGGAATTCCGACTTCTGGCTCCTGGCTTCTCTTTCAACATTACTCACTTAATCCCAAGCGCTTCTTTTTGTTTGGTTATGAGATCTTTTATTCCTTCTCTACCAATTTTAATCAATTTATCAAGCTCTTCGTTACTAAAAGAACCCCTTTCCGCAGTACCTTGAACCTCAATCAACCCCCCATTCTCATCCATAACAAGATTAATATCGGCATCCGCACTTGAATCTTCTTCAAAATTAAGGTCAAGTAATATCTCCCCGTTAACAACACCTCCCGAAACCGCCGCCACCCAACGTTTCAGGGGTATCTTTTTGATTTCTTTCATAGCAACCATCTGACGGAAAAGCTCATAGACCGATACAACTCCGGCTGTCACTGATGCTGTCCTCGTTCCTCCATCTGCCTGAATTACATCACAATCTACAATAATAGACTTTCCCCCAAGTGCTTTCAAGTCAAACGCTTGCCTTAAAGATCTCCCTATTAACCGCTGAATTTCGTAATTTCTGCCGGATAATCCATTCCTTTCTCTATTCAACCTTGAGTTAGAGCTTTTGGGTAACATGCCATACTGGGCGGTTATCCAACCCTGTCCCAAACCTTTGAGAAAGGGTGGTACTGAATCACCAAGAGTAGAAGAAACAAGAACAATCGTATTACCCTGCTCTATTAAAACTGAAGCAGGAACCAACTTAAGATAGTTAACTTTAATTTCTACCGGGCGAATTCTATACTTTTCCTTTTTCTTCCGGGACATTCCTGCTCTTATCTCTCATAGTTATGTTCCCATCAATTATCACACCCTCATCAACCACCAATTTTTTACACTTGATATCTCCATTTATTTCCGCAGAAGCATGAAGAAGAACGCAGTTTTCAGCAACTATACTACCAGTACATTTGCCGGAAATATTTGCTTCTTTAGCCTTTATATCTCCTTCAATTATGCCTGTTTCACCTATAATTACAGCTTCAGTCGCCTCAACTTCTCCTTTTAGTTTTCCATCTATTCGTACAGATCCGTTTATTCTTATTTTGCCGTCAACTGTGGAACCTTTATGAAAAACATTCATTATTGCATCTTGTCGCATAATTACCTCCTGATAAGTAAATAATTAATTGGGTTAACCCATTTACCTTGCATTTGTAAACCATAGTGCAGATGAGGGGCGTCGCTCCTTCCGCTATTACCGGAGAGAGCAATCAGCTGATTTTTTTTGACCTCCTGACCCTTTCTAACCAGAATTTCACTTAAATGACCATAAATTATTGCAAAACCCTCATCATTATTGATTTCTAGTGTTATTCCAAGATATTCTCTATTTCCTGCAAAAGTAACCGCACCCTCCATAGTAGAATAAATTGAGGTTCCTTCCTTTAGAGATATATCTATTGCTTTATGATCCGCGGAAAACCTTTTGCTTATCCAACCTTCCGTTGTGGGCAGAATATTCGGTATAAAATCCTGCAAACGCTCCGCCTCTGCTTTCATCGTTCCAAGCTCACCTGTTTCATAAGGTTCTATAGATATTTTCTCCTCCTCCGCCTTATAGAATTCCTCAAGTGAAATTTCAAGACCGAGAGCCTTATTTAATTTATCGGCAACATCATAAAACTTTTTTATTCTATTATTCAATTTTTCTATTTCCAGTCCTCTGTTTTCAAGATGAGCAACTTTATTTTTCAATAGATTATACTCCGCTTTATCCACAACCAATTTACCAATATTAACAGAAGAATACAAAATAGTTCCCATTATCAAAACAATTGCCACACCTAAAGTTATAATCATTTTTCCGGTCAAATGTATTTCTTTGACTTCGCCGTTTTCTGGAATAATCTGTATAGTATACTTCCTGAAACCCATCTCCTACCCTAAAAACTTTATCTCTTCCTCTTTATCAAATTATAGATTCTTTCCAAATCTTCATCCGAATAAAATTCTATTATTAATTGATTCTTTTTTTTACCGGTTTTTATCTTTATTTCAGTATTAAACAAATGCATAAGTTCTTCTCGTAAACCCTTATATTTTAGAGGTATTTCTATTCGTCTCTTTTTTAATCCGGACGCCCTCTCTGCCTCTCTTACGGTCTTCTCACCCTTTATTATATTATCTAATTCTTTTAAAATTTTATTCTTATCTTCAAACCTCAAAAGCGCTCTTGCATGACCCTCAGTTATTTTATTTTCAGACAAAGCTTGCTTAACCTCTTCGGGAAGCGACAGCAATCTCATTTTATTGGTTATAGTAGTTCTGGCTTTTCCGACACTCTGGGCTATTTCCTCCTGGGTAAGATTAAACTCTACGTTCAAATTGTAATAAGCATTAGCTTCTTCAATGGGATTCAAATCTTCTCTCTGTACATTTTCAATTATGGCAATTTCAAGCACCTCTCTGTCAGAAAGTTTTCTAAAAACCGCGGGAATCTCTTTAAGTCCTGCTTTTTTTGCCGCCTCAAAACGTCGGTGCCCATAAACCAACTCACACCTGCCATCTTCAACCCTTCTGAGCAAAACGGGCTGCAAAATTCCATTCTGCTTTATTGAAGCTATAAGATCTTTTAAATCTTCTTCATTAATTTTTCTCCTGGGCTGCAGGGGAGAATGAAAAATTTCCCCTATTGGGACTTTATCTTCTTCTACCTCAGGGATAAGAGCATTAAACCCTTTGCCAAGTGCCCGTCTTACCATTCCTTCTCATTACCTCTTCTGCAAGCAGCTTATAAACCTCAGCTCCTCTTGATTTTAAATCATAATCAAAGATATGTTTTCCATAACTTGGAGCCTCTGCTAACTTAACATTCCGCGGAATTATAACCTCATACACTTTATCACCGAAATACTTACAAACTTCATCTGTAACCTCATGTGCAAGATTCAACCTTATATCAAAAAGGGTTAGAAGAACCCCTTCGATAGTTAATCTGGAATTCAACTCTCGCTGAATACTCCTGACAGTATTCAGCAGTTTACTTAAACCCTCCATTGCATAAAATTCCGCTTGAATCGGGATTAACACGGAGTCAGAACCCACCAAAGCATTCACAGTAAGCAACCCAAGTGAAGGAGGTGAATCAATTAAAATAAAATCATAATATCTTTTAAGAGGCATTATCTTTCGCTTTAGCTGCATTTCCCTTCCTCTAACATCTACAAGTTCAACTTCTGCTCCTACAAGAGAAATATCCGATGGAATAATATCAAGATTCTCGATATTTGTTTTTTTTATAACTCGCTCCGGATTTTTTCCCTTTACAAGGATATCATATACAGTCGGAGTTACACCTGTAAAACCCAAGCCACTTGTAGCATTTGCTTGTGGATCCATATCAATTATAAGAGAACGCTGCTCATATAGTGCAAGAGCGGCAGCTAGATTTACGGCAGTAGTAGTCTTACCTACACCACCTTTCTGGTTAACAATTGAGATACTCTTTCCCATACTATTTTAGAGAACTTCTGCCACAGAACGGGATGAGAAGAAAATTAAATCATTGTCCTCTCTTGAAACAACAATTTTGTTTCCCTTTTCCCACTTCCCTTTTAGGAACCCTTCTGCTAATTTATCCTCTAATTGCCTTCGTATAATTCTCTTTAGAGGTCTGGCTCCATACTCGGGATCAAAACCCTTCTCAATAAGAAACTCTTTTGCTTCTCCTGTTAAGGAAATCTCAAAACCTTTTTCCTCAACTCGTTTTCTTACCTCGTCGAAAAATATATCAACGATTGAAGCCATTATATCCTTATCGAGAGATTGAAAAACAATACTTTCATCAATTCTATTTAAAAACTCCGGATTGAATTTTTCTTTGATTTCCTCAAGAAGATATTCTTTCATCTCTTCATATTTAATACTCTTATCAGCTTTTTTAAAACCAACATGTGACCCACGCATTATCTCTTTTGTTCCTATATTTGATGTCATAATGATAACAGTATTTTTAAAGGAGACTTTTCTACCATAAGCGTCCGTAAGCATACCTTCATCAAAAACCTGAAGTAGAATATTATAAACATCCGGATGGGATTTTTCTATCTCATCTAAAAGTATTACAGAATATGGTCTTCTTCTAACAGCCTCGGTTAGAATACCTCCTTCGTCATATCCAACATACCCCGGAGGAGCTCCTATTAACTTAGAAACATTAAATCTTTCCATATATTCACTCATATCAATTCTAACGAGAGCTTCCTCTGTATTAAAAAGGAATTTTGCAAGCTGCTTTGCGAGTTCAGTCTTCCCTACCCCTGTAGGCCCAAGAAAGAGAAAAGCCCCTAACGGCCGCCTCATATCACTGAGACCCGCGCTGCTTCTTCTAATTGCCCTGGAAACCACTCTGATAGCTTCATCCTGTCCGACAAGCCTCCTCTTGATTTCTTCTTCCATAGAAAGAAGGCGCTCTGTCTCTTCTTCTCTGAGTCGTTTAAGAGGAATTCCAGTCCAGAGAGAAATAACTTCTCTTATATCTTCTTCAGTAACTCCAACTTGCTGAAGACCTTCGTATCTGCCCCAGTCTTCCAAACTTTTGTCCAATTTTCTTTCAATTTCGTCTCTTCTGTCACGTAACTCAATTGCAACTTCATATTTACCTTCTTCTCTTACTTTAATAAGTTCTTCTTTGACATCCCGTAGTTCTCCCTCGAGATTTACAATTTCATCAGGGACTTTCGTTTCCCTTAACCTGACTTTAGCTCCTGTCTCGTCTAAAACATCAATTGCTTTATCAGGAAGATTTCTGTCTGTTATATATTGACAGGATAGCTTTACCGCCGCATTAACTACTTCCTCAGTATAAGTAACTTTATGAAAATCTTCATATTTGCGCTTAATACCATTTAGTATGTCTATTGTCTCATCTATTGTGGGAGGATCTATAAGAATCATCTGTAATCTTCTCTCCAGGGCACCATCTTTTTCAATATATTTCCTGTATTCTTCAGTAGTAGTAGCCCCAATGGTTTGAATCTCTCCTCTGGCAAGAATTGGTTTTAACATATTAGAAGCATCAATGGCTCCTTCAGCCGCTCCCGCACCCACAATAGTATGCATCTCATCAATAAAAAGAATATTCTCAGAATCTTTCAATGATTCTAAAATTTGCTTTAATCTCTTTTCAAATTGACCACGATACTTCGTTCCGGCTATAACAGAAGCAAGATCCAACGAAAGTATTCTCTTACCCTGCAGCATCTTGGGAATCGCACCCGTCACAATTCTCTGCGCAAGTCCCTCTACTATAGCAGTTTTTCCAACCCCGGGCTCACCAACAAGTACCGGATTATTCTTTTTCCTTCGACATAAAGTTTGAATAACCCTCTCCATTTCACCCTCTCTACCAATTATAGGATCGATTTTTCTTTTCTTCGCAAGATCAGTAAGATCCCTTGTATAAAACTCTAGCGCCCTATCAACAGAAGATTTAGGCTTTTCTTTATTTTTATCACTTAATTTTTCCTTATCAAAAAGATCCAACAGCATCTGTTTTGCCAAATAGTAATCCAGTTCTTCGGGCTTTAATACTTCGATGAAAGCTCCTTCTCTTGCCTTAAGCAACGCGAGAAGAAGATGTTCTGTACCTATTATCTGCCTGCTAAGCATTATAGCCTCTTCTTTTGCCTGTTCAAGAATATTCAAGGAATCCTCCGATAAACCTATTGGTTGCTCCACAATCAAAACCTCCCCACTTCCCCTAACAAGTCTTAAAACACGACTCTCAAGCAACTCAACATCAACGCCTACTTCTTCAATCACTGTAACCGCGATGTTGTTGCCGTGCTTTAATATTGCAAGCAAAAGAATAACCGGCGTCACCTCACTCAATCCAACTTCCAGAGTTAAATCCTTTGCTATTTTTACAACATCTATTAGCTTTTTTGTAAATTTATCATCCATAAACATATTCTTATCCTCCCAAATAATTCCTTATTAGCTTCGCCCTAAGAATATTTTCTTCTTTCTCATTACTAACGTCTTGATTCATAACACTTAAATGTCCGGGAAGGACCTGAAAAAGCCACCTGTTCAAATCCATAATATTAATATCCCTAATAATGCCTAAACTAGAACCAAGCCTTACAGCTGAAGTTAAATTAAGGAAGTCCGTAATAGAAAGAATTCTCGCATTCTTTAAAATACCATAGGATCTCCAGATTTTATCTTCCGTTTCATAACCGACTTTCTGGGTTAAATATTCCCTACTGCTAACCTCATCCTTAATTATACTTTTAATCTTCTCCTCAAATAATTTTAATATCTCCTCTTCAGAAATACCCAGAGTAAATTTGTTGCTTATCTTAAAATAACTCCCTTCTACACTCTCACCTATATTAAAAACACCTTCAATCGTGAAAAGAGAATCATCAAGATCATCAATAATATCTACGAACTTACCGGTAATAACAAGCGCAGGAAGATGAACCACAGCAGAAACTTTCATGCCTGTTCCAACCTTATCGGTTGATGAAGTTAAAAAACCCAACTCATTATCATAAGCGAAACTAAATTCCTCATTTAGCTCATCATCCAAACCATCACATTGAACAAAAGCCTCTTTAATGGACAACTCTGAAGATATAGAAGAAATTTCAAGGTGTTCATCCGAATTCAAAACAAGCAAATTGTTTTGCAAATCATTTAAAGCCAAACCAAGAGTAGTACAATTATTAGATTCCTCTCTTGTTATAAAATTCCTTTCTACAAAAAATTCTCTTTCATTATCTTTTAAATCTTTTAAAGTAATAAAGTTTTCATAATAAGAAAGTGTTGAAATACCTTCAAAGAGTAAACTTAATATTTCTTCTTTTTCTTTCTCTGTAGTTTTCCTATTAAACTTATACCCTCCCAGGTTACGATATAAAGAAACTTTGGAAAATAAGATCATCTCAGAATAAGGACCAACTTTTTCTAACCATACGGGAAGGCGATCCACAATAGAATCAATCATTTTTACCTCTTATAGTTTTAAGTTCTTCCTTCCTTTCTTCAATCTTATCCCTTAACTTAACAGCCTCTTCGAACTTTTCACTTTCAACATAATCTTCTAATCGCTTCTTCATTTCCAAAATTTCTTTTTTAAAAAAAAGGACCTTGGTGTTTCGAACAGGTTCCTTTCCTCTATGCATGATATCTAATTGTGTATCTTTAAGGAATATTTTAATCTGATCACTGAAAATCTTATAACAATCAATACATCCCAGCTTTCCGGAATCTTTATATTCACCAAAAGTAAGCCCACAGGTTGGGCATACTTTGTTTTTACCTACAATAACATCATCTCTGTTTTTAACGTCTACGCCCTTTTCCCTGGCACATTCTTCACAAATATCTATTTCGCGAACTTTATCAGAGTCTACTTCATAATACTTATATTTTGCCTCATTAACACCGCATAAATCACACTTCATTTTTTTTTAATCTTCCTTCAATCAAATTATATGTTTTTTTTCCCATTTGTGCAACCCTTTGATTATGACTAACAAGTATCACCGTCATCCCACTATTACGATGGATTTCACTCAACATCTGCAAGATTACCTCTGCGTGCGCCCAATCTAAATCTCCTGTAGGTTCATCCGCAAGAAGCAATAAAGGATGGTTTATAATAGCACGAAGCACGGCAACTCGCTGCCTTTCTCCACCCGAAAGAGTTCTGGGTTTAGCGTGCAGCCTACCGCTAAGATCTACACGAGCAAGTAAATTCTTCGCTTCCCTACAAGCTTCTCCAAAAGCTTCTCCCTTTATTAAAAGCGGTATAGCTAAATTTTCGACCACAGTAAAATCAAGCAGAAGGTGATGAAATTGAAATATAAATCCTATTTTTTCATTTCTTATCTGTGCAAGTGCTCTGTCTTTATAGTTATACAAAGGCTTTCCTTCAAGGATAACATCTCCTTCATCAGGATGCAAAAGCCCACCAACAATATTTAGAAGTGTACTCTTCCCTGAACCTGAAGGTCCGCTTATTGTTATAAAATCTCCCTTCTTCACTTCTAAATTAACACCCTCAAGAACTTTTATTTCTTCCTTACCGGAAAGAAAACCTTTACTAACCTCTTTAAGAGCAACTATAATCTCACTCATTTCTTATGGCCTCCACAGGATCAAGCCTGGAAGCTTTCTTCGCCGGATATAAGGCTGCTAATAAAGATAAAACTATAGCGGAAAAAGCTACCAAGAGAAAATCAACCAATTGCATCTCTACCGGTAGTTTTGTAAGAAAATAAACATCCGATGGTAAATCGATAAATTTATATTTTCCAAGAAAGAAACATAGTATCCAGGCAACAACAACGCCAAAGACAGTTCCTCCTCCCCCTACGATAAGCCCATCTATAAGAAAAATTCTTGTAATTGAAGAAGCAGAAGAGCCTAGAGCTTTAAGAATTCCTATTTCTCGCATTCTTCCCAGAACAATTAGGACTAAAGAGGAAATAATATTAAATGCAGCAACGATTATTATTAAAGTCATTATTATAAACATCACTTTTTTCTCAATCTCCAAAGCCCTGAGAAGCGTTCTATTTCTTTCCATCCAATTTATAACCCGATAAGGATAACCAAGTTCTGCCACAATATCAATTGCAAGTTCCGGAGCCTCATATGGGTCATCTATTGTGAAATCTATACCTGTAACCCCGTTAATTCCAAAAAGTCTTCTTGCATTCTCTACCGATATAATTGCAAGCGTCGCATTGTATTCGTACATTCCCATATCAAAAACCCCGGACAGTATATAATCATCAGCAGAAAGTAGAAAACCGAAAGGTGTTGGAGTAGAAGAGAACGGGGAGGAAATTGTTATAGTATCCCCTACATGAGCCCACAAGCGATTGGCGAGATAATTTCCAAGAACAACTCTTCTCCCGGAAAGATCAAATTCGCCGACAACAATATTATCAGGAATATCAGAAACCAGTGAGAAAGAACCGGGATCTACACCTCTTATTATAGCTCCATCGGTTTTTTTATTATATCTTAAAAGCGCCTTTTCAAAGATATAAGGTGCAGCATCCTGAATTTCAGGGACACTTTCCTTTAAATCAGATACAATCTTCTCCCAATCTAAAATAGCGTCTTGATCTATTCTTGAAACCGTAAGAGGAGCGGTAGCGCCAAGAACTTTGCTTTTAAGATCGGTCTGCATTCCATTCATTACAGATAGAACCACTAAAAGAGTTGCAACCCCCAAACCGATTCCGCCAGCTGCGAAAAGAGTAATTAAAGACCTGAAGCCTTCGCCCTTCTTAATTCTAATATAGCGTTTAGCAAGAAAAAATTCTAAATCAGACAGTCTCTTCATACAATTAGTATATTCCTTTTACCTTATTGAGCAAGGGGGAAACTAGGTTTTAGGTCTTGGGTTTTAGGTCTTAGCAAAAAAAACAAAAAAATCCTTTTAAATCTGCGTCCTATTCTTAGGATTT
Organism: uncultured bacterium; assembly: GCA_964474855.1. Taxonomy (GTDB): domain Bacteria; phylum Hydrothermota; class UBA3072; order UBA3072; family UBA3072; genus JAFGHJ01. Next base: position 243 of record CAYYUB010000011.1, on the reverse strand, counting down.
GGGATTTAGAATTACTATGTCAACCCCCTCTGTTTAATTAAGCCGATTTTCGGGCTAATCTGTTTCTGATATTGTGCATTTGAACCGCAGCCATATGTTTATCTTCACTGTATTTTTCTCTTTTCTTCCATAGGGAAAATGCCACCTTAATCCATATCCTTGCAAGGCATCTTAACGCATGATAATGACTCTTACCTTCCGCTCTTTTTTCGTTATAATAACCTCTTGCCCATTCTGATTTAG
>CAYYUB010000010.1:0-25845 GCA_964474855.1 uncultured bacterium | reverse complement strand
AAAAATATAGAAAAGAAGGCGATAATCTAATAGAAAATATACAAATAATCTAGCCGGAAAAACCGCTAAAATAAAAAAGAGGAAATCGCCACGGATTAACACGGATGAACACAGATTTAAAAAAAAATTTCAATTTAACAACAATAAAAAAAATAAGGGATGGGAAGGGTATCCGTGCTTATCAGTGCAAATCAGTGGCTAATAAATAAATGAAATCCTGGGTTCTTGAAAAACAGGGAAAAGTCGAAACAAAACCTCTTATAAAAAAAGATATTCCAATTACCGAAGTCCCAAAAAATAAAATAAGAATAAAGATTAAGGCAGCAGGAATTTGCAGAACCGATTTACACGTAATAGAAGGGGATTTACCGATGCGTAAAAATCCCGTAATACCCGGACATCAAATTGTTGGGATTGTTGACAAAACCGGGGACGGGGTAACTTCTTTTAAAACAGGAGACAGAGCAGGCGCGGCATGGCTTTATAGCTCCTGTGGGACTTGTAAATTCTGCACTTCAGGAAAAGAGAATTTGTGTAAGGACGCAAAATTCACAGGTTGGGACGTTGACGGAGGTTACGCCGAATATATCATTATCGACCAAAACTTCGCGTATCATCTTGGAGAAAATCATTCCTTTGACGAACAGGTGCCTTTTATGTGCGCGGGAATAACCGGATACAGAGGATACCGCCTTGCTGATGTTAAAAAAGGAGAGAAATTAGGTTTATTTGGCTTCGGACCGACCGCATCGACCGTGCTTCAAATCGCAAAAGCAAAAGGTATCGATTGTTTCGTGGTAACAAGGAGCGAACACAACCAAACCTCAGCAAAGGAATTAAACGCCGATTGGGTCGGCAGCTACACCGATAAATTTCCCGTAAAGCTTGACGCCGCGATATTATATCCTCCCGCAGGGGAACTTGTTTCATCTGTTTTATCGCTGCTTTCACCCGGAGGAAGACTTATTCTCTCCCCCATTTACATGTCTCCTATAGAAATAAAAAATTATACGAACCTTCTCTGGATGGAACGAAGTATTAAATCGGTCGCGAACATAACCCGCAAAGACGGAAAAGAATTTTTAAAAATCGCCGATGAACTTAAACTAAAATCACGAATAGAACTATACAAATTCGACGATATCCCTGAAGTTCTTATAAAAGTTGCACAAGGAAAAATCAACGGAACCGCAGTTGTTGAACTAAGCTTTTAGCATTTTGCTTTTAATTGTTAGCTTACAAATAAAAAATCTTGTGTTAATCTGTGAAATCTTGTGGTTTCTGTTTGGGGTGTGGTTGGGTTTAGTGTTTTTTCGTTTGTTTCGTGGTAAAAATATTTGCGAAATTTAGTTTTTTTAGTATTATATAAAATTAAGGAGGCAATATGGCAGAAATTTCCACGCAGACCGTTTATTTCGAAGAACCGGGAAAAATAAATACAGAGAGAACTCTTAAAATTGCTTTAAAACGAGTACAGGAACTGAAAATTGAGCAGATAGTCATTGCTTCGACCGGAGGATATACCGCACTTGAAGCAATGAGAATTTTCACGGGTTATAACCCCATAATCGTAACTCACTCTACGGGATTCAACATCCCGAATGAACAGGAAATGCCGGAGGAAAACAGAAAAAAACTTGAAGATATGGGCGCCACCGTACTAACCTGCCTTCATTCATTCGGCGGAATAGGTAGAGCAGTCAGAAAAAAAATGAAAACTTATCAGCTTGACGATATAATTGCCGGCACACTTCGCGTTTTCGGAGAAGGGACAAAAGTAGGGTGCGAAATTACACTTATGGCGGCGGACGCCGGACTTATAAACACGGAAAAAGATATTGTTTCGATTTCGGGAACGGGAAGAGGTGCAGATACAGCTTTAGTTTTAAAGGGAGCTAACACCCAGAGTTTCTTCGACCTTAGAATAAAAGAAATCCTCTGCAAACCCCACCTAGACTAAAGCTTAGGATATAGGATTTGGGATTTGGGATTTAGTTAAAAACAAAAAAAATCCTTTTTAATCTGCGTTTATCTGCGTCCAATTTTTCTTTGTGCCTTAGTGTCTTTGTGGCAATATTTTTCCAATTTACAATCATTCCAATTTTGAACCATTGACAAATTTGGAATTCTTCTTATCCTACTAAAACCATGGAAGAAATAAAGAAACTTTTGAAAGAAAAAGGTATAAATCCTTCAATACAGCGAATTAAAATATTTAAATGCCTCATGGGCAATAAAAGTCATCCCACCGCAAAAGATATTTACAAAAAAATATCCAGAGAAATACCTACCCTTTCAAAAACAACTGTATACAACACCGTCAAACTTTTCATAGATAAAGGTATACTAAAACTAATAAGAATTAAAGAAGGTGAAGCCAGGTATGATATAAAATCATACGTTCATCCCCATTTTATGTGTAAAAAATGTGGTAATCTCTATGACCTCGAAAAGAAGAAATTAATAGTCGAAGAGAAAGAAGAGATAGACGGACATCTAATTGAAGAAAAATGTGTATGTTATTTGGGAACCTGCAAAAATTGCAGATAAAAACTACAGAGAGATGCTTAACGAAAAAGCCTTATATACATTAAATTACGGCGTATATATAGTATCTGCAAAAAGTAAAGATAAACTAAACGGACAAATTGCTAATGTCGTATTTCAGATAACTGCCGAACCTCCAAAAATTGCAGTTTGCCTTAATAAAGAAAACCTGACGCATGTCTTAGTTTCGGAGAGCAAAATTTTTAACGTTTCTGTCCTTGGTGAATGCTGCACAATGAAATTAATCGGAACTTTCGGTTTTAAAAGCGGAAGAGATATTGACAAATTCGAAAATCTTGATTACATAGTAGGTAAGAATGACGCACCAATAGTAACCGACTCCGCAGTAGCTTATCTTGAATGTAAGGTAGAAAATACAATGGATGTAGGAAGTCACACATTATTTGTTGGGAAAGTCACCGAAGGAGATCTTTTGCAAGAAGATGCCCCTATGACATACTCTTATTACCATATGGAACTAAAAGGCAAAGAACCGGAAACAGCCCCAACATATAGGAAGAAAAAATGAATCCTGCCACAGAGACACAAAGACACAAAAAATCATTATTAAAAAATAAAGAATAACTTTTTTCTTCGTGCCTTGGTGACTTAGTGGCTAAGGAAAAAAGGGAGGAAACATGGATAAATACGAATGCACATTCTGCGGCTACATATATGACCCTGCCAAGGGCGACCCCGACAATGGAGTTACCCCGGGTACCGCATTCCAAGACATTCCCAATAATTGGGTCTGTCCGGTTTGCGGTGTAGGCAAAGAAGATTTTAAAAAAATAGAAGAATAAATACACAAATAAAAAACCAATGGCATTCTTAGCCGATTTACCACCGCTACTTCAGGCTTTCATGGCAACATGCTTTACTTACTTTTTGACCGCGCTTGGAGCAGCAAGTGTTTTTTTTACAAAAGAAGTAAATAAAAAACTGCTGGATTGTATGTTGGGTTTTGCCGCAGGCGTTATGATCGCGGCAAGTTACTGGTCACTTCTTGCCCCGGCGATTGAAATGAGCAAGGGGAAAAGTATTCCAATGTGGGTTCCCCCGGCAGTAGGATTCCTGCTGGGTGGCGCAGTCTTAAGGCTAATAGACAAAATCCTTCCCCATCTACATTTAGGTTACGAGAGAAGCGAAGCCGAAGGGATAAAAACATCCTGGCAGCGCTCAGTATTGCTTGTTACGGCAATAACATTACATAACTTTCCGGAAGGTCTTGCAGTAGGTGTTGCTTTCGGAGCCGCGGCTAGCGGACTACCTTCCGCTTCACTTGGAGGCGCGATTGCTCTTGCTCTGGGTATAGGAATCCAAAATTTCCCGGAAGGAATGGCAGTAGCAATGCCTCTAAGAAAAGAAGGGCTCTCACGACTAAGAAGTTTCAATTTTGGACAATTATCCGGAATTGTAGAACCTGTAGCCGGAGTTATGGGAGCGATTTTCGTAATATCCGCTCAAAGTCTACTCCCTTACTTTTTGGCTTTTGCTGCCGGAGCCATGATATTTGTCGTAGTCGAAGAAGTTATCCCGGAATCCCAACACGGAGGAAACGGAGATATAGCCACGATGGGAGCCATGATTGGATTTACAGTTATGATGATACTGGATGTAGCTTTAGGATAAAGAATGTTAAAAAAATTCAGAGAAACAACGAATAACACAAAAATAAAAAAAGGGAATAGCCACGGATATACACAGATAAAGAAAGATTGAGAAAATTTGTTGCTTTTAAAAATATAACATGGGACGGGGAGTGGCTCTGCGCGCTCTGTGTCTCTGCGGTAAAACAAAACAATGGAGGGTTAAAGATGGGAATAATTAAAAAGGGTGAAAAAGCTCCGAATTTCAAGCTGAAAGACCAAAATGGAAAAGACGTACAATTATCCGATTTAAAGGGTAAAAAAGTACTTCTTTCCTTCCATCCTCTTGCCTGGACCAATGTTTGCGCAAAACAAATGCAATCTCTCGAAAAGAATAAGGAAAAATTCAAAAAACTCAACACCGTAGCATTGGGAATAAATGTCGACCACGTTCCTTCCAAAGCAGCCTGGGCAAAAAGTTTGAATATAAAAAGCACAAAACTGCTATCCGACTTCTGGGGGCATGGTGAAGTCGCCAAGAAATATGGAATTTTCAGTAAATCTCAGGGGTTCTCTTTCAGAGTCAACATCATAATAAATGAACAGGGGAAGGTCGCTTTTGTAAAAAAATACCCTATTTCGAAACTTCCCGATGTAAAAGAAATTATAGAGGTTCTTTCAAAATGATTAATATATTAGCCAATCTCATAATACCTTTAGGAATCCTGACTTATTTCTCTTTAATCCTGGGCATAATTTCAGGACTAAAAAGATGGAAACTTAAGGTACATAAGACAATTGCAATAATAACTATAATACTTGCAACACTACATGCATCTCTTGTTATATACTTTCACTTATAAAAAACCAAGGAGGAAAAATGAAAAAAAATAGGATGTTTATAGTTGTTTTATTATCGATGCTTGTCTTTTCTTTAAAAACCTACTCTCATGCTCCAACGAAAATCGATATGGATTTCAACAATGATGATAAAATATTGAAAGTAGAAATTCACCATCCCGTACTTTTACCCGGAAATCACTACATCAAAAAAATAGAAGTTTATCTGAACGACGATTTAAAGATAGTTCAAGACTTTGACCGTCAAATAACAAAGAAAACACAGAAGGCGGGTTACTTCATATTTGAAGCCAAAAAGGGTGACGTAATAAAGGTGAAAGCCATTTGCAATAAACACGGGGATAAGACTGCAAGTTTAGTAGTACAAAAAAAACAATAGATCACACAGAGACACAGAGGGTTATAATAGAAAAAAAATTAAAAAAATTTACTTTGTGTTCTTTGCGGCTTTGTGTGAGAATTAAATAAAAGGGAGATAAAATGGATGTAAAAGAAGCAATAAAAAAAAGAAGGGCATATCGTTCGCTTAATCCCATCGAAATTAACGAAGATTTAATAAAAGACCTTGCAGAAAACGCATCTCTTTCATGTTCATGTTTTAACAAACAACCGTGGAACTTCGTTTTTGTTTATGATAATAATAAACTTATAGAAATGCGGGATGCACTTTCCAAAGGCAACGAATGGGCTTATAATGCCTCAATGATGATAGCAGTATTCAGCAAAGAAGAACTTGATTGCGTAGTAAAAGAAAGAGAATACTTTCTTTTCGATACAGGGATGGCAGTGGGAATGCTGGTATTAAGAGCCACGGAGCTGGGACTTGTGGCTCATCCGATTGCCGGATTCGATGAGGACAGGGCAAAGGAAATACTTAATACACCGCCAGAAATGAGACTCATTACCCTGATAATCGTCGGAACTCATTCGAACGAAATAAAAAGCGAATTAAATGAAAATCAAGCAGAAACCGAAAAACAAAGACCACCCAGAAAACCTTTCACGGAGTTTGCCTGGATTAATGAATTCAGCCATTAAAAAAGATTAGAAATAAACATTGCCAAAAAGCCTATAAATCATTAAATTCAAAATAAGAAAAGGGAGAAAATTTAATGTTAATATTAATTTTGCTATCTTTAATATCAGATACAACTTACGTAAAGAAACAACTCATCAAATCCGACTCCTTATATTTCGAAAGTTACAAAGATACTGTTCTATTCAATGAAGCTGAAGGAATACTTGATTCTCTTTTGCTTAATTCAAAAGTTATGATGGATGAGATTTTCTGGAAAAAATCGCATCTTTGTTTTGAGAGGGGTTCCCTCCTAAAAGATAAAAATCGAAAGAAAGAATGGTACGAAAAAGGAGAAAAACTGGCAAAATTTGCCATCGAAAAAAACCCGGATAACCCCGAAGCGCATTTCTGGTTCGCGTTAAACAAAGGCGGGGTAGGAAAAATCAACGGTGTTTTAAATTCTCTCTTTATGGTAGATGATCTAAAAAAAGAAGCACAAAAAGTTATCGAACTTGATCCCGAACACGCCGGGGCTCATATGCTTCTCGGTGAAATTTACAAATCACTTCCGGGACTTTTCGGCGGAGATAAGAAAAAAGCAATCGAAGAGTTTAAAATAGCTATAGAAAAAGATTCTCTTCACACCCCGTCATATATACGCCTTGCTAAAACTTATAGAGATACAGGAGAATCGGAAAAAGCAAAAGAAATTCTCAACAAATTATTATCACTTGAAACATCACGAGATACAAGACATTTTGAATTATATGATAAGAAAGACGCTGAAAAGCTGTTAAAAGAAATCGAAGAAAAGCAATAATTATTAAAGACGCATATCATAAAAAGTCTCTCCATATTCAAAATCGGAGTCTTTCGCCATCTCTCTGGACCATTTTTTAATATCTTCTTCCCATCCTTCGTGGACAGCAACCTGACTTTCATGGAAACTAATAGCCTTGATCTTTTTATCCATTGTACCGGTTATATCGACTGTGAAATTGGGTTTATCAGTCGGAGCAAGAAGTAATTTTTCGGGTCTCGCAGGTTGTAGTCCTATTTCCCTCAAAAACGGATAAAAATGCCAATCCCTGGCAATCATAATACCTCCGATAACCGCAAAGGCAGTCGCTCTATGATCGGGATGAAACATCTTCGTCCAGGGATCATTTGCCACGATTCTATAAGGTTTTAATTTTCTAATAAGAGCAGCAAACTCAACCCTGAGAGTACTTATATTTTCAAGCTCTCCATCGGAATGCTGCAAGAAAATAACTTTTTTAACCCCAAGATATTCAGCCGCTTTTTTTTGCTCATCTTCCCTTCTGCAGGATACCGTATAGGGTGCTTCATTTTCATCCCAACTACCTTTCCCTCCGTCAGAAGCAATAACATAATAAACATCTCCCTCACCAACCCATTTCGCAACACTACCACCGCAGGCAAGTTCCGCGTCATCAGGATGCGCCATTATTACAAGCGTACTCCTTGATAATTTTCCCGTAGATTTCAATATACCTCCTTGAAGTTTCTTTCCAACTATACGCAGAAGCTCTCTTCCTGGCTCCTTTACCAAAATCATATCTTTTAGAAGTATTATTAAGTAAAAAATTAATGGCACCAGCCAATCCTCTGGTATTTCTGTTCGTAAAAACACCTGCTTTCTTACCCACAACTTCAGAGAGATAAGTATCGGAAAATCCAATAACAGGCCTGCCGCAGGACATTGCCTCAAGCGTTACCAATCCAAAAGACTCGTAATATGAAGGAAGTACAAGCATACAAGAATCCTGATAAAGCTTGTACAATTCTTTATGGGGAACCTTACCAAGAAATCGGACAGGATATCTCGAAGCCATAAATTTTACATCCTCATAATAGGAAATATCTTTTGAGGGACCTCCAGCAATATTTAGTGTAAAATTACCCTTTATAAATCTTAATGATTCAATAAGCAGCTCTATTCCCTTAACCGGATCGACCCTGCCGACAAAAAGCATATTTCTACTTCCATCTTTTCTAAAAGGGAAATTATGAGAACAAACACCATGAGGAATTACCCCAACAGAAGCTTTTGGACATAACTTTTTAATCCATTCTTTTTCCTTTAAAGTCGGAGAAATTATAAAATCGCATAAACGCATTATTTCCCTTTCTTTCTCGATTCTAAGCTTATCTCCGGTAACTTTTTTAAGAGCTTCAATAGTATGAAAACTATGAACCCAGGGCAAAGAAGGAAAAACGCTTTTTATTTTATTCGCAATGACCCCCGAAAGCCAGTAATGAGAATGTAAAATGTTGTATCTCTTTTTCGCATGAAAACGCATAATTTCTTCTGTAAATTCCGCCATGCTAATATTATTTAGATATACTAAGTTACAGTTCTCTACCCTCTTCTCTTTTTTTATGCCCCTGCAAAAAATATCAACCTCTACATCACGACTTATTCTTTTGCAAAGGTTGGAAAGATAAACACTCATACCTCCCGAAGAACCCGCCCCAACGGATGTGGCAGGAGAAGCATGATAAGAAATTACACAGACTTTCATCTTTTTATTTTCCATGTATAAAACCTCTTCGCCCCCAGATCGAATTTAAACCTTTCCTCTCCACGAAGAAAGTTATAATAAGTGAAGCCATCATCAATTGCCGACTTTATATCCATTGCAAAGGAAATAAATCCTGGCGATAACTTGTAAAAATCCGGATCATACCCGGTATTGAAGGCATATACCATATTCCCCATCTGAAAACAAAAAAGTGCTCCGATAATCGCTTCCTTATAAAAAACCCCACTCAACCTTAAAGCCCCAATTCCCTCCAAATATAAGGCAAGTGCCTTAAAAAAATCTTTCATTTCTTTATCCAAAAAGTTTTTCTTCTCCCCACTCGAATATTCCATCAATTCAAACAATTTGTCAATATCGCAAGCCCCTAATTTTTTAATCCCAGCTCCTTCTGCTTTTCCAAGTTTTCTTCTAAGCTCATGTCTGTTCTTAGAGGAAAGAGAAGTAAGATATTTTTCCCAGGAAGAAGGAAGTTTCAATACCGGAAAGGTTTCTGCTCTTTCTACCATTTTTATCTTAAGCATATCGGGAAGAAACTTTATTAGTTCACTCTCCTCGGTAAGCGGGGATAACTCAATGTTTAAATTTTCATTGATAATAAAATCAGCTAGAGCCCCAATTATTTTCTTAGAATAATCGGGATCTAATATTACGCCATTAAAATCCGTCACTCTCTGGTCACCAATTAAAGATAAATTATGGTTTTTTAGTTCTGCCGGAATAATACCAACAGCTTCACCTTCTTCATAAAAAACCATAACTTCAACTTCTCTTTTTAACAAATATTTATTGAGAGCAAAAAACCAACCATAAGACACAAAAGGAGCTGGATTTTCCGTGACTTCAAATATTCGCTCCCATACTTCTTTTAATTCAGAAAACTGCTCAAATTTTATCTCTAATTCTTTTAAGATCTTAACTCCTTGCATTCCTTTATAAATACAAAGATCTTTCTTCTCCGATAGTCGTCGTTTCTCCATGACCGGGGTAAACAACAGTTTCATCAGGCAAAATCATTATTTTTTCTTTAATACTCTTGAAAATCGCCTCTTCACTGCCTCCGGGAAACATTGTATTACCCCACCCCCCTGCAAATAAAGTATCACCGGAAAAAAGATACCCCTCAAAACGAAAACAACAACCTCCGGGAGTATGTCCGGGAGTATGCATAACTGAAATTTCTTTTCCGTCAAAAGGTATTTTCTCTCCATCCTCAAGCTCCCTAACGGCAATATCGATTCTATCTAGGGCATGTATTGCAACTTCCGCTGAAGTTGCTTCCATTACTTGAGGTAATGCTCTAATATGATCGAAATGATTGTGGGTCAAAAGTATCAAATTTATTTGCCAATCAGAAACAGTTTCTAATATTTTATCTGCTTCCTCACCGGGATCTATAATAATCCCGCACTGCTCACTCACAAGGATATAACAATTTGTTTCTAACATTCCAACCACTAATCTTTTTATATACATTTCATTTTTAAACCCATTACAGACTATGAATATTTAAAACCAAAACTTTGTCAAGTATAAAAATTTTAAACCATCTGATTTTTATAGGCAGAAACCTGTATTTTTGAATCCAATACAGGTATTGACAAATAAAAATTTTAAGCTAATCTTATGTAAATAGGTGTTTTAGCATCTATAAAGACAGGAGGAAAAATGGATAGAAGAGATTTCTTTAAGAAAGCTTTTTCGTTGGCAGCCGTCGCAGGTATCTCTTCAATTGTCAAATCAATTCCTTTACCAGCAGCACAAAAAGATAGTCAAAACAAAAAACCTCCGGAACTCGTAGCAGTAAGAAACGGTACTCCTGAAGAAATGTTCGACGAAGGCATCAAAGTTTTAGGCGGGATGGGAAAATTCATACGCAGGGGGCAAACAGTTGTCGTAAAACCAAATATTGCCTGGACTGCAAATCCCCAAGGGGCTGCCAATACAAATCCGGCTCTTGTGAAGAGAATAATCGAACACTGCTTCAGTGCAGGAGCGAAAAGAGTCTATGTGTTTGATCATACATGCGATGATTGTTTTACAACTTACAATGTTAGCGGTATTGAAAAGGCGGCAAAAGAAGCTAAGGCAACTGTTGTACAAGCAAATAAGGAATCATACTACGAAGAAGTAAGAGTCCCGGGAGCTCATTCACTAAAGAAAGTCAAAGTTCACGAATTGATACTGGAAAGTGATGTTTTCATAAATGTTCCGATATTAAAACACCATTCAAGTACAAGGATGACATGTGCATTTAAGAATTTAATGGGAGTTGTTTGGGATCGGTCTTTCTACCATAGAACTGATCTCGATCGATGTATAGCTGAATTCCCGTTATATAGAAAACCGGATCTCACTATAGTCGATGCCTATAATATATTAACGGATGGACCCAGAGCACGTTCCATAGAAGATGTAGTAAACAAAAAAATGCAGCTCCTAGGTAAGGACATGGTAGCACTTGACGTTGCCGCTTCAAAAATTTTGGGGGAAGAAGCAGAAAACATAAAGTATATAAAAATCGGGAACGATCTGGGTATAGGAAACCGCAATCTTAACGAAGTAAATATAAAGAGAATAGACCTGTAAATGAGAGCAGGCAAGTTAAAAATTCTACGAGTAACTCTCGAGGTTATATTTTTCATTTCCATAACTTTTTCTTTCTTTTTATTTTTTCCGGAAAAACTTAAGAGCATACCTGTCAAATCTCAAATGATTCCGCTAATAATTTCTTTTCTAAATGAAGGTTTTATCTTGTCTTTACTTTTACTTATTTTATTTCTCATAACAACGGCAATATTCGGAAGGATTTACTGTTCCTTTTTCTGTCCGCTCGGCTGTTTTCAAGATATTCTAATAAGAATAAAAAAAACAGTAAAAAAAAGAGCAAAATTTAAACATCATAAGCCTTTAACCGCATTACGCTCGACAATACTTATTCTTTCAATTATAAGCCTTATATCAGGAAGTCTTTACCTTATTGGCTACTTAGATCCGTACAGTCTCTTCGGGAGACTGGTAAACTACATAATAAAACCTCTCATAGCTCTTATTAATAACAGCAGTGAACTAATACTTAGAAAAGCTGATATATACCGGCTTTACATAATGAGTTATCCGACTATCAATATATTAGCTATAACTCCTTTTATATTAATTTTGGGTCTAATAATATATTTGTCTTTAAAGAGAGGCAGGCTTTACTGCAATTCCATCTGTCCCCTGGGAACTTTTTTAGGAATTTCTTCCGTCCGATCATTATATAAAATAGAAATAGATAAATCAAGCTGTACATCCTGTGGAATTTGTGAATCCGTTTGCAAAGCAGAATGCATAAACTCAAAAGATAAAATAGTCGACAATTCTTCCTGTATCAGGTGTTTTAAGTGCCTTAATGTATGTCCGGTTTCCGCAATAAAATACAAACCATCATTGAAAACGGAAAAAGTGAAGGATGAAAAAACGCAAAATATCTCGAGAAGAAACTTTATTTATTCATCTTTTGGCATTTTAAGTTTTTCGGGAATAAATTTATTGTTCCGTAACAAAAAAACACCTACGAAGACTTACCTCCCACCCCCCACTCCACCAGGAAGCAGTAGCCTTGAGCAATACATAAGCAAATGTACTGCATGCTATATGTGCGTAAACAACTGCCCTACAAATGTACTTCAACCCTCTTTATTCCAATACGGATTCAAAGGAATATTTCTTCCTCATATGGATTTTCACAGTGGTTATTGCGCTTACGAGTGCACGCAATGCCTGCAAGTGTGCCCAACCAACGCAATAATGCCTCATACAAAAGAAGAAAAGAAAAAAATCCAGATAGGTACAGTCAAATTCATTGAAGAATTTTGTGTTGTTTACAAAAATAATACTAACTGCGGCGCCTGCGCCGAGATATGTCCAACCAATGCCGTAAGAATGATACCATATAAAGGATTATTGTTCATACCTGCCACAAAGCCTTCAACTTGTGTCGGTTGCGGAGCATGCCAGAATGTATGTCCGGCACAACCCGAAAAGGCTATTATTGTAGAAACCAATATTGTCCATAAGAAAGCAAAAAAACCACAGTTGCAAAAAGGCAAAAGAAGTAAAGAAACAACAGAAGATTTCCCGTTCTAAAAATAACACTGTTCTATAAAGCATTGACAAATAACTATTAATAAAATATATTCAAAGATGAAGATATTAATCATTACAACTATTTCTGGAGATAAATATTGAAATCTTTAAAAATCTTTGAGGGAAAAAATAAGAAAATTCAAAAATTAAGGAAAATATTAAAGAGTTACAAGTCCGTCCTAGTTGCTTACTCGGGCGGATCTGACAGTAGTTTTCTTTTGAAAGCAGCTGTAGATTTTCTTGGGTTTGATAACGTACTTGCCGTAACTGTAAAATCGGAACTTATCCCGGAAAAGAAAATTGCGGAAGCAAAAAGTATAGTTGACAATATTGGAGCTAAATGGGAAATCCTTGATATTCCAATACTTTCCGAAAACAACTTAATCAAGAATCCAACTGACCGGTGTTATATCTGTAAAAAAATTATACTCAAAAGTTTAAAGAAAATCGCAAAAAGAGAAGGAATAAATCAGGTGGTCGAAGGAGCTATCATAGAAGATACAGAAACGTACCGTCCCGGAGTTAAAGCGATAAGAGAACTCAGGGTTAAAAGTCCTTTAATTGAGGCTGAATTTACAAAAGAAGAGATAAGAAAATTAAGCAGGAAGCTGAATCTGCCAAGTTGGAACAAACCTTCTTTCACATGCCTTGCCACACGTTTTCCTTACGGAACAAGACTTACAAAAAAGAATTTAAAAAAAGTGGAAACTGCAGAAAACCTATTATCGACCAAAACTTTCAAACAGTTTCGCGTTAGACATCATGGCAACATAGCAAGGATAGAAGTTCCCGAAAAAGATATCGACAAACTCCTATCCCATAGAAAAAGCATAGTCGCAGAATTCAAAAAAATCGGGTATGACTACGTAACTCTTGACATTGAAGGCTATCGAAGCGGAAGTATGGATATAAATATATGAAAATAGATAATTCTCAAATATATAATGGATAAAAATAAAATAAAAAAGTTACTCGAAGAAGTTAGAAAAGGCAATAAAAGTATAAAAGAAGCATTAAGAGTTCTCGAAAATTTACCTTTTATAGACTTGGGTTTCGCAAAAATCGATTCGCATAGAGAACTCAGAATGGACGCGCCTGAAGCTATCTACTGCAAGAATAAAACGCCCACACAGATAATGCAAATCATAGAAAAAATGAAAAACGATTCTAATATCATAGCTACAAGAGTTCCCGAGAAATCACTTAAAAAAATAAAAAAAACTTACCCGGAAGCGAAAATTTATCCTGAATCAAACCTCGTTTTTATCGGTAAATTTCCAAAAAAAACTATCGGAAAGATAACAATAATCACCGCCGGAACTTCGGATATACCCGTAGCGAGAGAGAGCGAAATAACGGCAAGATCAATGGGAATAAAAGTAGAAACAATATTCGACGTGGGAGTTTCCGGAATACACAGAGTCCTTAGTATAAGAAACAAACTTAAAGAAGCGGATATTGCTATAGTAATCGCCGGAATGGAAGGAGCCCTTCCTTCTGTAGTTGCAGGGCTTGTCGATACTCCGATAATTGCCGTCCCTACTTCTGTTGGCTACGGTGCAAGTTTTAAAGGCATAGCCCCCCTATTGACAATGTTAAACTCATGCGCTCCAGGCATCAGCGTTATGAATATAGATGACGGCTACAGCGCAGGCTTCTTTGCTGCAGCAGTTATAAAAAAGATACGTAAAAAGGAAACAGAATGAAGAACGGAGGTAAAAAAATTCTATATATAGATTGTTTCTCAGGAATAAGCGGTGATATGTTCATCGGAGCTCTTCTTGACGCAGGTGTGGACGAGAAAAAATTTAAAACTAAGATATCAAAAATTCTGCCTCCCAACGCGAAAATAAAAATTTGGAACGAAAAAAGAGGCAATTTCACCGGAAAAAGATTTAAAGTAGAAGTATCAAAAAAAGAGAAAGAAGAAAGACATTTAAAAGACATTAGAAAGCTACTGGAAGGCTCTAAACTCGATAAAGACATTATAGAAAAAAGTAAAAAAATGTTCGAAGAACTTGCAGAAGTCGAAGCTAAAATCCACGGAGTATCGAAAGAAGAAATACATTTCCACGAGCTTGGAGCTATAGATTCAATAGCTGATATCCTTGGAGCCGTAATCGCTGTTGCGCTCTTAGACGTAAATAAAATATACTTCTCTGCAATAAACGTTGGAACGGGCGTAGCAGAAATAGAACACGGCAGGGTGCCTCTACCTGTTCCGGCAACCGCCGAACTCCTCAAAAGATGCCAGGCTCCCATCTATTCTACGGGAATCAATAGTGAACTGGTAACTCCTACCGGAGCACTATTCATAAAACATTTTGCCCATTCATTTGCAATGCCCGAAATGAAGATACAAAATATTGGTATAGGCTTCGGTTCAAAGAAATTTAAGGAAAATCCTAATTTCTTAAGAGCACTATTAGGAACTGAAGTAAAAAAATATCCGGAAAATGAAGTATTAATCGAAACAAATATTGACGATATGAACCCCGAGTTCTTTCCTTCAGTCGAGAAAAAACTTCTAAGAGTTGGAGCACTTGACGTTTTCATAACGCCGATTCAGATGAAAAAAGGACGCCCCGGATTTAAATTATCGATACTCTGCGACAGAAAAAATGTCGATGCCTTAACGGACATACTTTTCCACGAGACAACCACAATTGGCATTCGAATCTTTTCCATCGAAAGAAGAAAATTAAACAGAAAGACAAAAAAAATAAAAACCAAATATGGTGAAGCAGAAGTAAAACTTGCTTTTTCAAAGGGCAAATTGGTAAATATTTCTCCCGAATTCGAATCCTGTGAAAAACTTGCTAAGAAAACCGGATTGCCGGTAAAAGAAATCTACCAAACAGTAAAAGAAACAGCAAACAAACTACTTAAGAAAAATTAGCCACAAAGACACTAAGACACAAAGGGAATAGGACGCAGATTTAAAAAGGATTTACAGGATATTCTTGTTTTTCCCAACTACTATCTACTAACTACTAACTTCTCTCAATTGACTACGTTAATTGAGACTACTTTATCTTATCACCAACAGTTGCTTTTATTATGTTACACTGTTTTATGCCGGTTGTTGCCCGTAATTTATTGAAAAACTTGTGAATATCTTTAGCTTTTCCCCTGATACTTATTATCTCCATACAATTGTCATGATCTATATGTATGTGCTGTGTAGAAATAACAAGTTTATAAAAATGGTGCTGGATTTCGGTTATTTTTTCAGTAAGTCCTGGTTTATGGTGGTCATAAACGAGTAAGACACCTCCACACACCTCATCTTCTTCCTTCCACTCCTCCTCTACAAGTCTTCCTCTAATCAAATCCCTGATCGCTTCAGAGCGGTTTACATAACCTTCCTCTCCTATAAGTCGATCAAACCTACCAAGAAGACCTTTATCCATGGAAATACCAAATCTTATAATCTTTCCCATACTAAACCATTTCCTCCAATGCAGAATTTTTTAAAACGCTTAAAATAACCATAAAGATATAGAATTTTCAATCTGTTGGCCTGTTGGTCGGTTAGTCCGTTTGTCTGTTAAAAAAAACACACTAACACACCCACGGACTAACACACTAACTAATTTACAAACCCTATATTACATTTACTGTTTAAAACGAACCGGAAAGGAAAGAGGAACCGCAACCGGTTTATTCCCCTGTCTGGCAGGTGAAAATTTTAATTTCCTTGCACTTTCAACAGCAACTTTATCCAGAATAGGATGTACCGACCTAATAAGAGTCACATTAGTAACATTTCCTCTCTCATCTATCCATAATTGCAGGTAAACAGTACCACTAAGACCCAGGGTCTTGGCTACTTCCGGATAGGTAAATGCTACCTTATCAAGATTCAAAGGCTTAGGAGGAACTTCGTGCGCCACAAACGCTGGCAGTTCAGGTGTTTCTGCCTCTTCCGAAGAAGTTTCCTCTTCAGCGCCCCCAGTCCCTTCGGTTTCTCTACTAACCACAGGAGGTCTTCTCTCAGGCACCGAAGGAGAAGCAGATGCCCGAAGTATTTCTTCTACTTTCGGAGCTTCTTCTCTTGGAGTTGTTGTTCTCGTTGCTGTTCCTACCTTGGATGTCTTATAATTTTCACCAAGAGAAGCAAGTTCTACAACACTCCCGGGAACCTGCCTGAACCACAATTCATCAACAAGTGAAAGAACCGATCTTTTATCTTGCTCTAAAATACCTTGAATATTTTTCTTGACAAGCGTTATTTCTTTAGGCGCATAAAGAAAAGTATAGGGCAAATCATCCCTGATTATCTCCTGAAATTCATATAGAGCCTTCTTAGCTTTTTCTCTATCAAGAGATAAAAGGGCTTCCCCAATAAGGCTATCTATTTTTGAATTCTTATACCCAACAAAGTTGTAAATTCCATTCGAACCCCATATCTGAAATGGATTAAATTCCTTTTCAACATCCCATCCCAATATATAAGCATCAAATTCTTTACTGAACAAACGCTTAATCAACTCTGAACCGGAAAGGGCCACGATTGAAGACTGAACTCCAACATCTTTAAGATCCGAAACAACACTTTCGGCTACTTTTCTTCTGATAGTATTTCCTTCCTCAACAAGTATCTTTATATTTAGACCCTGATAATACTTTTGTCCTCTTCTTTTCGAATAACCAAACCCTTCAATTAGACCAATCGCACTTTCCTTATCTTTTCTAATTCCTCTTAAGCTTGGATTATAAGCCCAATGTTCCGGAGTTATCGGTCCATTGACAACTTGCCCATAATTCTCCAGAACATCAGAAATTATTTTCCTTCGATCTATAGAAATACTGAAAGCCTGCCTGAGCTTTTTATCGGAAAAACGCTCAATATTCCAACCAATATATGTATAAGATCTTCCCGGAGTAAGAACTTTCCTGTAAGAATTAAGAGTATCATAATTATTCCCCGGAGGCAAATTGAAAGCCAAATCAACATTTCCGGCTTCCAGTTCGCCTAAAAGCTCCTCTATAGAAGAAGGCGTATAGAAAACCATTCTATCCACAGGAGCTCTACCTCTAAAATAATCAGGATTTGCGGTCATTTCGATCCATTTACCCTTATTCCATTCTTTCATTTTATATGGTCCCGAACCAACAGGATTAACATTGAAATCAATACCCGCAAGGTTATCTTCCTTTTCCAAAATATGCTTTGGAATCGGACGTATATTCGTACTCTGCAATTCACCGGCGAATACCTGTTTCAAATTAAATCGAACCCGCCTAGGACTAAGAGCTTCCACGCTCTCAACATAATTCAATTTTTGCGCAAGTGGAGAATTGTTCTTGCTGCTAAGTATTTGCTCCACTGTAAAAATAACGTCTTCAGCTGTTACAGGTTTTCCATCATGCCAGGTAGCTCCCTTCGCGATAGTATAAGTAATGGATTTTAAATCTTCCGAATAAATCCAGGATTCGGCAAGGGCGGGTCGTACTTTTCCATCAGGCTTTTCGGAAATTAAAGGTGTAAACAATTGACCAGTAACTGAAGAAAGTCCGGAAAACGAAGGATAGATAGGATTTAAATTAGATGGCTCATCTAATATTGCTATTATTAATGTGCCTCCCTTGCTGCCGCTATATCGGAATTCCTCCATTTTTTGACACCCGGATAAAAACAATATAAGCAAAAATATAAAAAAAAGATCAAAACCCAACTTTCTCATTGAAGCCTCCTTTTCTTTTAAAATTAAGGGAAATATATAATTAGTCAAGGGCTTATTTTGTTTTTCCCTTACATCTAAAGTCCTTATATTCTTTAATTCTAATTTGGCTCGGCTGCACTACTCAAGCTTAAAATGAACCGGAAAGGAATAACGCACAGCAACCGGCTTATCCCATTGAATTGCAGGAGAAAATTCTAGCTTTTTTGCGCCTTCAATTGCGACTTTATCAAAAACCGGATGAAGAGATTTAGTAAGAATTACTTTTCTGACATTCCCCTCTTTATCTATCCACAATTCCAGAAAAACGGCGCCTTCAATCTGGAACACAGCCGGATAGTCAAATTTTACCTTATCAAGATTCAAAGGCTTAGGAGGAACTTGATAAGCAACAAATGGAGGAGGCTCAAATTCTATCACAGGCACTTTTCCATCCTCATCGGTAAAATTTGTCTTGTCAATAGTTGTTACTTCCACATCTTTGTCTGTTTTGGCAGCTACCGGCATCTTAGGTCTTCTTGGAGGAGGAGGTTTAGCTATATTTTCCAATTGAGGCGGCATTTTATCAATCCTTATAACCGTTCTTACTCTAGGCTTATATGGTTTTGTTTCAAACTCAGGGATAAAGACAAATCCAAGAACAAAAGCAACAAGTGTTACTAAAAAACCAATCCTGATATGCAGTCTAAACATCTTTTTGAAACTATAATTTTTCCTGTCCATATGCACCTCCTGTTAAAAAACTTCCATATATTAGTATTATAAGCCGAATCGAGAATCATGTCAATATTAAATTTCTTCTGTATATTTAGATACGCATCAAAGAATAAAGTTCCCGAATACCCCCACGATCCAAAATGGAACGCAGATGAACGCAGATTTTCAGGATTCTTTTTTCAAAACCGAACCACTTCCCCAGAAGTTACTATTTTTAAAAAACAATAAAAAATCTTGTTAATCCTTTTTTTATCTGCGTCCAAATACTGGGGTGAGGGGTACGGCTCTGTGTTCTCTGTGGTAAAAATTTTATTTAACAGTGTTGACATTTTCAAATTGAAACATATTTATTGCTATGTTTTTTGTAGAAAAGGGAATCAAAAAAAATTTCGAAAATCCAAAAGCAAATTCCCTGCGGGATGATATTCACCTACTGGGTATATCCTCAGTAGAAAAAGTATGTATAAACCAAATATTTTACATAGAAGGTAAATTAAGTATTTCCGATATCGAGAAACTCACAAATGAAGTACTGGTTGACCCTGCTATTGAAGAATATTCAATAAATAAGCTGCTCGGTAGAGAGGGAAAAACCACAACTATTCTGTATAAACCAGGTGTCTTTGACGAAGAAGGAGAAACTTTAAAAGAAGTTGCCAACAATCTTAATTACAAAATAACAAAAACTAAAACGGGCAAACGTTACATATTTAAAGGTGAGATATCCGAAGATGAACTACTAAAAATACAGAATAGACTTTTAATGAACGACCTTATACAAATAGCTGTTGATCCCCTCGAAGTCGAGTTCCCACATCCCTCAATATATAAATTTAAGAAGAATATAGTTCCGATAAGAGAAGCTAGCGATAAAGAATTAATCGATATATCCAAAAAAGGTCTTCTTGCTTTAACTCTCGAAGAGATGAAAATAATTAAGGAATACTTCGAAGGCGAAGGCAGAGAACCAACGGATCTGGAACTCGAAACCATAGCTCAAACCTGGAGTGAACACTGCTGTCATAAGACTTTCAAATCCCCTATTAAATCCAACAACCAGGATATTATCAAAAAAAATAGTCTATTTGGATACATTAAAGGTGCAACCGAAGAAACAAATAAAAGCAATGTTCTTCTTTCATTTTCCGATAACGCCGGAGCAATAGAGTTCGATAATGAATACGCGGTTACATATAAGGCGGAAACACACAACCATCCTTCGGCACTCGAGCCTTACGGTGGTGCCGAAACGGGAGTCGGCGGAGTTATAAGAGATACGATGGGATGCGGTCTCGGAGCAAAACCTATCGCATCGACCGATATTTTCTGTTTTGGGGACCCGGAAAGCAAAAGAAATACTTTAGCCGCGGGGGTACTGCACCCCAGAAGGATAGTCCGGGGCGTAATAGCGGGGGTGAGAGACTACGGGAACAAAATGGGAATTCCGACAGTGGGCGGAGCGGTATATTTCGATAAAGATTTTAATTATAATCCCCTTATTTTTGTCGGAAGCGTTGGAATAATTAAGAAAAAACATTTAAAAAAAGAAGTTAAAGAGGGCGACCTTATCGTTGCTCTCGGAGGTAAAACCGGAAGAGACGGGATACACGGCGCGACCTTTTCATCTTTAAGCCTCGATGAACAATCTCAAGGAACATCAGGCGGTGCCGTACAAATTGGGAACCCTATCGAAGAAAAAAAGATGCTGGATGTCCAGATGGTAGCAAAAGAGCAAAACCTTTACCGCGCGGCAACAGACTGTGGCGCCGGTGGTTTTTCTTCCGCGATAGGAGAACTGGGTGAGAAAACAGGAGCCATCGTAAATCTAGAAAAAGCGCCTTTAAAGTACGAAGGGCTTTCCTACTGGGAAATTTGGGTTTCAGAATCACAGGAGCGTATGGTTCTGGCTGTTCCCCCTGAGAATCTCGAAAAAATCAGCGAAGTCTTCGAAGAGGAAAATGTAGAATATACAGTGATGGGTAAGTTCGGCGGGGGAAGACTTCTTCTAAAATATAACGGAGAAGTCGTGGGAGACCTGGACCCTGATTTTCTCTTTAATAAAGTTCCTATACCTGAGAAAAAACTAACAATCAAAAATTATAATAGGGAACCTTCCTCTTTTAAAGCTCCCGGCAACCTCGAGGAAATTCTTATTAAGCTTGTATCATCAAAAAATATAGGAAGCAGGAGATGGATAACTCAGCAATATGACCATGAAGTTCAGGGAGGAAGCGTATTAAAACCCTTCGCCGGAAGAGGGAGTCCTTCCGACGGCTCTGTGACGAGACCTCTCCTTTCTTCAAAGAAGGCAGTTGTTCTCGGATTCGGGATAAACCCATTTTTTGGTAAAATAGACCCATATAGAATGGGGGCATCCGTTATCGAAGAATCTTTGCGTAATCTTGTATCCGCGGGCGGGAACATAGAAAATGCCGTTTTGCTCGATAACTTCTGCTTCGGAGACACAGCAGACGAAAACGTTTTTGCCGACCTTTTCGAGACAACAAGAGCGTGTTACGACTACGCGAAAATATTTAAAACTCCCTTTATTTCAGGAAAAGACAGCTTGAATAACTTCTTTACGACACAGGGAAAAGAGAAGAAAAGAATCTCGATACCTCCGACACTTCTTATCTCATCGATGTCTGTAATAGACGATTATAACTATGCGATGACCTCTAATTTTAAGAGCGAAAACAACTATATCATTTTAATAGGAGACACTAAAACCGAACTCGGAGGAAGTGAACTCGCAAGGGTACTCGGAATAAAAGGTATGGTTCCCGAAGTAGACGGAAAATTAGCATCCAGCATACTAAAAACTCTTACCCTCGGTAATCGCGATAAGTTTTTTCTAGCCATTCACGATTTATCCGAAGGTGGACTCGCGCTAGCGCTCTCCGAGATGACTTTCTCGAATAAAATCGGTTGTGAAATAGATCTTTCCCTGCTGAAAACCAATCTACGGGATGATATCTTGCTATTCAGTGAATCAAATTCAAGATTCTTGATAGAAATAGATGAAAAAAATGTAGAAGCTGTCGAGAAACTCCTAAAAAACATCCCGCACTACAAAATAGGAAAAACAAAAGGGTTTTCACTGGTCGTAAAAAATAAAAACAAAACTTTAATTAATATAAAAACAGATAAACTTTCAGAAAAATGGGAAGGAGCAGTAAAGTGGTAAAGGCTTTAATCTTAAGAGGTCCGGGCACTAACTGCGATCAAGAAACAGGATTTGCTTTTGAGAAAGCAGGCGCAAAGTCAGAATTCATATTTATAGACACTCTGCTTAAAAACCCGGAGAGACTAAGAGAGAGTCAAATACTTACAATTCCCGGAGGATTTACCTACGGCGATGATCTGGGAGCAGGCACTGCTATGGCAGCGAGACTTTCCGCCCTCAAAGATGAAATTTTGAAATTCGTCGACAAAGGTAATCTTGTAATCGGTATTTGTAATGGTTTTCAAATTCTTATAAAAACGGGGTTACTTCCCGGCTTTAAAAACGCAAAAGCGACCTTAACATTTATTCCCGGAGCAACTTTCAGGGACCAGTGGCTCGATTTAAAAGTAGAAAGCTCCCACTGTATCTTCACAAAAGGAATAAAAACCCTGCATATTCCGATGGCTAACAGTGAAGGAAGACTATTTATTGCCGATGATTTTACAAAAAGGAAAATCAAACGGGATCATATTGCACTTAAA
The DNA here is from genome assembly GCA_964474855.1 of uncultured bacterium. GTDB lineage: Bacteria > Hydrothermota > UBA3072 > UBA3072 > UBA3072 > JAFGHJ01. The sequence goes on along the minus strand of CAYYUB010000010.1, from coordinate 3,023 downwards.
TACTTAAGGTACGACCCAACCAGTTCGAGTGAACATATCGCGGGATTATGCGATGAGACAGGCAGAATATTGGGACTCATGCCTCATCCTGAGCGAAACATATTCAAACATTCTCCTCCCGACTGGCAGGACGGGAACACCGGAGGAGAGGGTTTACAGGTATTTAAAAATGCCGTCGAGTATTTTAAGTAGTTGCAAAAATGCAACTATGTTAGAGGGTTGGAGCGTTAGAGAGTTAGAGAGTTAAAATATCAAACATTTGGAGGAGAGGTGTGGCTGACGCATCTACGCTTCTACGCATTAACACACTAACTATAAAATAACACACAAATAGCACGAATTGTTTTTATTTTTTTGACCAGTGACTAGTGACCAATGACTAAATTAATTGCACAGAGCCCACAGAGATTTTTTGTTGTTTAATTTGTCAAGTGTTGAGATTTGACCCCAGAAACATAAATCCCAAATCCTAAAATTTGACTAATGACTGGTGACTGACGACTAATGACTGCGGTTCCCTTGACACTTTTCAAAGAAGGTCTGACCCCGTTAATACGTTAATATGACCCCGTTAATACGTTAATGTTAATAATGTTAATACTAAAGGTTGACAATATATGAGTTTTTTCGTATTATTAAATAAAGATTTAATTAAAAAAGGGGGTAACAGAGATGTTGCCTTTTGATTTTTTAATGGCAGAGAATTAGTTTAAGGAGGTAAATGAATGGGTAAAAACTATTTATTACTTTTTTTTATTTGGCCTTCATTTATTATTGCCCAAAATAACTGGTATATTCATAATGGTGAGAATAATGGTGATGGCAGTTTTTCCGATCCGTTTAATTCCTGGCCCAACGCTATGAGCGTATTAGAACCAGGAGATACATTAAAAGTTATGCCCGGAACTTATAATCTTTCTACTTTTATACTTCCTGTGAATTCAGGTACCGATTCAGAATGGATAACCGTTAAAGCCTATGATTCTGATAACAGACCGGTTATTAAATCAGGGAGCAATAATGCTATACGAACGGTAGATGTGGGTTATTATCGATGGGAAAGCATCGATATAGACGGCGACTTTTTAAATGGAGCATACCCGTTGATAAGCCTACGGGCGGGTACCCACCATTTTACCTTCTACAATTTTAAATGCTACGATTCACATACGGATGGATTGGTAATTACAGAAACTGATTATGTAGTCGTTGATAGTTGTGAGATTTATTACTGTATTAATCATGCTGCAGAAGGTGAACGGAAGGATGCTCATGGAATAATGTTTCGAAGTGGCAATCATTTAATTGTCAATAACTGTAATATACACCATAATACGGGAGACTGCATACAATCAGGAACCTCATTAGCTTTTCCCTCATGGGATTCTCTTTATATTACGAATAACCATTTATGGTCCGGAATGGTAGACTCGGTTGTTAATACAATGCCTGCAAATACCTTCTGGAGTGAAAATGGTATAGATACAAAGACACCTGATAGTGCAGATATTGCTGAGTCCGGCGACCCAAGTTGGAGAGCTTATATTTATATCGACAAAAATGTATTACATGGTTTTAATGCTGACTATGACTGGCCTGCAATAGCTATTAATATGTCAGTAGATGCTACTATTAAGAATACAGTAGTATATGAAAGTGCAATAGGTTTTAGATTAATGGGGGCTGATATTATCGCGCAGACAGGAACTATGTCAGGCGCACCATTGGTAACCATGTGGAATTGTATAACATACGACACTTATTGGTGTTCAATGTGGATCGAAGATGACTTGGATAGCGTAGATATATGGAATTGCACCTTTGATAACAGTATAGATACTTTATGGTGGCCAGGGATTCATGAACGAGCACCTTCTTATTTTGAAGCCAGAACAAAGATTGGAGATGACTTCGATATGAGAAATTGTATTTTCGTAGATACAATTCCTGCCGAATTGATTGGTCTCGTGGATAGCACTGTATACATAGCCAATTCATCCGATTTCGTTGATTATGAAAATCACGATTATCATTTATCTTCATTATCAGATGCAATAGATGCTGGTTCTAATATTCCTGAAGTAGCATTTGATTTTGACGGCAACCCTCGGATAATAGATCAATATGATATTGGTGCTTTCGAATATTCGGAAAGTAATGGTATTGAAGAATCAAAAATGATTACCGATAAATTTATTCTTGAACAAAATTATCCTAATCCTTTTAATCGGGCGACAAGGATAAAATATTCCTTGCCTGCAGGCGAGGCTATGAGCTCAATATCTGTACAACTGAAAGTTTACAATGTTCTCGGACAGGAAGTAGCAGTACTGGTGAATAAAGTACAGCCAGCCGGAAATTACGAAGTGAAATTCGACGGCTGCAATCTGACAAGCGGCGTATATATGTATATTTTAAAAACGAATATAGGATTAACGGCAACAAAAAAATTATTGTTGCTTAAATGATTAAACCGGACCGGTTTGTCCGGGCAGGATTATTAGTAAGTCTTCCGAAGTAAATAGGATCATAAGTTGGATTTACTGATGCTATCTTAAGAATAACCTATACCAAAAAATAGTTTTTGTTCAGGAGAACGTAGCGGACCCTTGGCTTTCAAATAATATTTTAAAAAAGTAGAAGGCTCTATAAGCTTGTTGGAAAGGTCCCCTTCCGTTTAATTGAAAAACGAGTACTTTTTTGATTTTAGCGTGTTTAAAATAAAAGGTTGACAATGCACACAAATACGTCCCGGACAAAAATGTGTAATAAAAAGTCACCCAGATATATTTTAATGTCAATTTAAGCAGGAGGTAAAAAAAGAAAAACTTAACCCCACCCCTTGACACTTTTCAAAGAAGATTTGACCCCAAAAACACAATCAATTTAGTTCTGACTCCTCTGCAATTTATTTTTTTATGTATCCAAATTCTATCAAGAACTCATCGGCTTTTTTGAATGCCTCTTCTTCAATTTTTTTATCAGGATGTGGTTCCCTATTGTCAGGCATTGTGTTTGGTGTA
>CAYYUB010000009.1:0-28367 GCA_964474855.1 uncultured bacterium | reverse complement strand
ATATCAAAGACAACTCTCTCATCATAAGAATAATATTCTTCCTTATTACTTACAGCTACAACCTGAATTTTATCATTTTCTGAATTGTTAAAGAGTTCAAGTTCTACAAGCGCACAAATTAAATCATAAGTAAAAATCCCTACTCCACATTCCATGGGAGGGTAAGTCGAAATAAATGAAACAGATTTCTCTCTTAAACTTTCCATTATTTTCGATTTACTCACTCGGACAGCTTTTTAAATAATCGCGAATCTCATCCATATTGGCAAAAGCCACGCAAACGGTCGAATCCGCAGCTCCATAATACAACCTAAGCTCATTTTTTTTCTCATTGATTATTGCACCTGTTGAAAAAACAACTCCTGAAACATCCCCAACAAATTCATAGGGCTCTTTTGGACCAAAAACCCATTCCTGACTACGCCTGATTACTTTCCATGGTTCCTCAAGATCAAGCAATGCAAGACCAACCCTGTAAAGGCTGCCCGCGGCAGTCTCACGAACCCCATGGTATATTATAAGCCAACCTTCCGAAGTCTCTATCGGCTGGGTTCCCAATCCTACTCTATTATTATCCCACAAACCACCCCTTCGGTGAAGGAGAACACGATGATCACCCCAATGGACAAGATCAGGGGAAAAAGCAATCCAGATATGCGCTTCCCCACTAACTATGGGTCGGTGAATCAGGACATATCTCCCCCCAAATTTCCTTGGAAAAAGAGAAGCGTCTTTATCCTCCGGAGGTAATAATGCCCCGAATTTTTCAATTGTCTCGAAATCCTTAGTTAAGGCAAGAGAAACCTTCGGACCAACCGAAGAATAGGCAACATACGCTATTGCGTATTTTTTACAATCTTCAAGCCATACTATTCGCGGGTCCTCAAGACCCCATCTTTCTTCAGGATGCCCCTCGTAATATTCTAAAGTAGGAGCCTCTTCAATATCCCAGTTTGTAATACCATCCTTGCTCCTGGCAAGGGTTAGATGCGAAAAACCCCTATAGTCTTCCGCCCTTACTAAAAGCAAAGTCTCTCCGTTCATAGTAGCAACTCCCGGGTTAAATACGGAATGAACCGGGTACGGCCACTGCGCTGCCGTCAAAATTGGATTACCCATATATCTACGAAATAAAGAAGCCCCACCAACCTCGGAAAAAATCAATAGATACCTCCTTCTAATAAAATTTAATATATCATTTAACCCTTATATTGTAACATAACCAGATCTAAAAGTCAATATTTTGTAAAAAAATTATATTCAATACTATTTCTACTCTATAAGATTATTTATAAATTCTAATTCTGCCACAAAGACACAAAGAAAATTGGACGCAGATTCACGCAGATTTAAAAGGATTTTTTTTGTTAAAACCCAACACAACCCCAAAATATTTAGACAGGATTACAGGATGAACAGGATAAAAAAAATACTATTTGTTTTTAAAAAACATCGCCAGGATTAACACAGATCAACAGGATTCTTTTGTGCTGTTTTTACAAAATCCCAAATCCCGATTTTACTAATTCGCTTATAAACTAATATACTGATGCTAAGTAAAAAAGAGGCGGGAGAATTCCCGCCTCTTAAAAATCATGATAGTTATTATCTAATAAGCAATTTTTACGTTACTCCAGGAAACCCTTAAATACGCCAGACACATAAGTATAATCACCTTCAGTGTCATCGGAGAATATAATCGTAATCATATCACCGTGATTGCCGTCATCAGGCGCCCAGATATAACCTTCTATATCAGCCGCATGTTCACCATTGTGTGTTATTTCTCCGGTTACGTCTCTCCTTTCATCTTCACCGTCAGTCTCGACTACCTGCGACAGATTAACTACCATTCTCCAATCACGAGAGTCCGCAAACACAAACTGCCAGGTATCATTAGCATTTCTTGTAAATCTATAATCCACACCATAATCGGTCTCCAGATTCTCTGCCCAAAGGTGAACTGTACCCACGAAATCTAACGAATCAAGAAAAGTTGTATCAATTTCAACATCAACATCAACATTAGTAGTTATAGAAGCACCAAACTCGAAATAATTGATAATTCGATAGACTAAACTCACACTATCGGCCTGCTCATCCGAAACATAATGCGCCCCGAATTTTATCCACGCAATGTCATTGTCATCTGAGTTAATACCTATCCAAATACTGGTGGGCAAAGTATCCGCTGTTCCCTCATAAAACTCGAGAGAATCAATAAGAACTTCGGCCTCATGGTCGTCCATAGCTGTATCCAAATAAGTCCATGTGAACAAAACAGCATTCTCCGGATCATCGGGATCTACATGTACCCATCCTTGAATATCAACATAGTCCCACGTGCCATAAAGCGTATCAATACCAAACGGAGCTCTAAGTGCTCTAAGATTTTGCGTTGAAGCCTCTAAAGAGCCAGTAGAGCTAAGGCTGGGGCCAGGAGGTTCACTTTCACTGAAAGATTCTAAAATCTGTGAAGATTCGGACATATAAGCGTTAGCAAATACAGACTGCAAATCAACAATAAAATTTTCGGTATCATCTCGGGTAGTTTCTTTTTCGCTGCAAGAAGTCAATATTAACAAAAGCCCAAGCCCTACTACCGTCGAACAAACTTTCAAAAACCTCATAAAAAACCTCCTTTTTTTGGGGTTTTACAACCTTTCTTGCTGCTTTAATCTTGGAGATGTGGAAAAAGTATAATTGCAAAAAGGACACTTATAAGGAAGTTTATCCTTTTGCATAAAGAATACTTCTTCACACTCTGAACATACAAATTCTTTAAGATCTGCTTGGCCTCCAGAGTTTCCTATGAGTAACATAACACCACGGCACTCGGGACATACCGGACTTTTATCTTTATCGGCAGGAACACAAACGAAAGTACCGCATCCTTTACATTCAAATTCTTTCATATATGTAATTATAAGAAAAAACACTATATATGTCAAGGATAAAACCATCTATTGACTACATTCTACTCTTTACTCATTATAGAATTTAAACTGTTGACAATATTTAATCATAAATTATAATCGAATATATGAAAAGCATAGGGCTAACAGGCGTAATTGTAGATAAAGTCTGCGGATTCGGTAAAGAAAGAGAAAAATCCCAAAAAATTCGTATCGACGTTTCCATAGAAACCGATTTTAGAGCTGTTGCCGAACAAGATGACCTTTCTCTGGGAATCGATTTTAAAACCATTTACGCTATTATAATAACCGGCTTGGAAGGAAAAATGTACACACTTGAAAAAGCTGCATTTGCAATCTGGAAGCAATTAAAGAGCTTACAAGATGTAGGCAAAGTCAATGTCACAGTAAAAAAATGCAATCCTCCTTTTCAAGATAAAGTAGAAAATTCCTGGGTCACAATAGAAGAATAATAAAATGATCGGCGTATATCTCTCACTGGGCTCAAACATCGGCAACAGGGAAACGAATCTCCGGTTCGCATTTACACAAATTTCAAAACTCGGCGAGACTAAGGGATCCCACATATACAGAACAGAACCCTGGGGCAAAGACGACGTCCCTGAATTTTTAAATGCATGTGTATATATCGAGACCGAACTGGATATTAACAAACTTTTCCATGAATTACGCTCTATTGAAAATAAAATGGGGAGAAAAAGAAAAGAAAAATGGGATTCAAGAATCATTGATATAGACTTACTACTTTCGGATCAACTAATACTTATGAGTCCTTCACTTATGATACCGCACCCCTATCTTCGCATGAGAAATTTCTACCTTAAACCACTCTCGGAAATCATAAAAGAAGAAACAGAACCTTTGACAGGAAAAAAAATTAAAACTCTACTGGCGGATTGTCCGGATAGGAAAAGCGTATGGAAAACTGGGAATATATTGCAATAGAAGGCGTAATAGGCGCAGGAAAAACAACGCTGGCAAAGTTTCTTTCCAGAGAATTCAACACAAAGCTGGTGCTTGAAGATATTGACGGCAATCCTTTTCTTGCACAATTCTATGAAGACCTGGAAAGATACGCCTTCCCAACCCAAATCTTTTTCCTTCTTTCCCGATATAACGAACTCAGGAATTTAACAAACAGAGAACTTTTTACCAGAAGGATTATTTCCGATTATACATTTGACAAAGATAAGATATTCGCGTTTATAAATCTTGATGAAAAAGAAAAAAGTCTATATGAAAAAATTTACAATCTTCTTGATAAAGACATCATAAAACCCAGTCTTGTAATTTATCTTCAGGCAAGCCTCGAAACCTTGATGGAAAGAATAAGAAGCAGGGGAAGAATTTATGAAAGAAGAATAAAAGAAGACTATATAAAAATTCTTATTCGTTCATACAATGAACACTTCTTCCACTTCCAAAAAAGTCCGGTATTAATAGTAAATTCAAATGAATTTGATTTCTTAAACGAACCTTCACATCTTCAATTACTAAAAAAAGAAATTGCCTTAATTAAGGCAGGAACAAACTATTTGTCTATCGCCCAATGAAAATTATTGGAAAAATAAAAGAACAACAAAATTATTCCTTAAATATGAAATACCAGAAAATGAAAATCGGTCTTGTACCTACAATGGGCTTTCTACACAAAGGCCATCTAAGTCTTATAGATAAGGCAAAAGAACTCTCCGATAAAATAATTGTATCGATTTTTGTCAATCCTACCCAATTCGGAGCGGGAGAGGATTACAGGAAATACCCCAGAGACGAGAATAGGGATTTAAAACTCCTCAGAGAAAAAGAGGTTGACGCTGTTTTTATACCCAAGACAAAAGAAATATACCCGGAAGGGTTTAAAACTTCCTGTCACGTTAGTGAGCTTTCAAAGAAATACTGCGGAAGCAGTAGACCGGGGCATTTCGAGGGAGTAACTACTGTAGTTTTAAAATTATTCAACATAACACAACCGGATATTGCTGTTTTCGGAGAAAAAGACTACCAACAATACATTATCATAAAAAAAATGTCGGAAGATTTAAATTTACCAATTAAAATTATCCCTTCTCCCATTATAAGAGAAAAAGACGGCCTCGCGATGAGCTCAAGAAATACATATCTTAATAGAGAACAAAGAAAAGAAGCAGCAATCGTTTATGAATCGCTGCTTACCGCAAAAGATCTTGTCAAAAAAGGTAAACACGAGACTGGTTTTCTAAAGAAAAAAATGACAGGATTGATTGAATCAAAAAAATATACTCGTATAGATTACATTGAATTTATCAATCCCGAAACCCTGAAAAAGGTTAAAAAAATAGAAAAACCAACGAGAATTTTAATGGCAGTTTGGGTAGGTAAAACTAGATTGATCGACAATATAGAAGTAAGACCATAACGCGGCAGAGCCGTTAAAATGCAAAAATTAAATATCAAAATGGAAAATGGATTTAAAAAAGAAAAAGATTAACCACAAAGAACACAGAGAAATGATTATGTTAAAAAAGAAAAAAACACTGAGAACACAGAGGAAAAAAGAAAACAAAACTCTGCGCTCTCCATGTTAAAGAAATCTGGAGATTGAGAGAGTTGGGCTCTGCATTTTTTTATTCATTTTGCTCTTTAATCTTTGATATTTCATTTCCTATATGGCTACTTTAGAAAAGAAAATCCAAAGAGGACTTAAGTTATTTCTAATACTTGTGGTCCTGACAATGTTAGCCCTTTTAGTCTTTTCGGATCCTGATCCCGAAAAAAGATTTAGCTTCAACATCTTCAAAAAGATCTCGTACGCGTTTAAGCAAATGGATCTCATTTATCTTTTATTCGCTTTTATCTTCTGGATGATTCATATCCTCCTTGATGCTTTCAGAGTCTCTCTCTTATGTCAGGGAATAACAGGAAAATGGGGCAATATGCGAACAGCCCTTGAAGTTATTTTAACCGGAGCTTTTCTTGCCGCCGTGACCCCTTTCCAAACAGGCGGACTTCCTGTACAACTATACTTACTGAAAAAAGATGGGATTTCCTATGGAAAAGGAACTCTTGTTATTCTCCTCCGAGCTATCTTTTATGTAATAATGATGCTTTTACTTTTACCTTTTCTCTTCCCCATTCTGACGAAAGAATATAACGCAACCTCCATTAAAATATTACTAAAATACAGTCTTATTGTTTATCCTATTATAGTTTTAATTATAACATTTGTGTTAATAAAACCGAATATTATTAAACGTCTTTTATATAGATTAACCCTGATAAAGGGAAAAAGAAGAAGAACAACAAAATTAGTTTATAAGATGTTTAAAGAAATAGAGGAAATGAAAGACGGCTTCTGGCATTTCGTAAAAAATAGAAAGTGGCACTCAGCAGCAAGTTTTTTACTGACCTTTCTAACTTATATTCCTTACTTCTTTATAGCCCCATTACTTCTTAAAGGAATAGGTATAAGCGTATCTTTTGTAAGAATTGCTTTTCTCCAATTGGTAGTAATATTATTTACTTTCTTTTCTCCGACACCCGGAGCCACCGGTGTATCTGAAGGAGTATTTGCCATCATGTTCCTGGGAATAGTTGGAAAAGGCATGCTGGGAGTATTTACAATATTATGGAGGTTTTTTACTTTCCATCTTACCGCTCTTGTCGGCGGAATTATGACTTTAGATGTTCTAAAATTAGGAGGTATGGAAATCGATGGAGAATGAACTTAATAAAAATAGACTTTTGCAAGGAATAAGATTATTTCTTTTTCTGTCTATAGCGACTGCCGCAGTAATATTGTTTTTTACTATCAGTGAAGACACAATAGAACAATTGAAAAAAATATCTCCTTTATTCTTAGCACTAACCTTTTTGTCTACAGCCTTGAGGTTTTTCTTTGATATATGGAGACTCCGATATATTATTGAAGCTCTCGGGAAAAAATTGTCCTGGAGAGGCGCCTTCCACTTTACAATGGGAGGATTGCCTCTTGGAGCCATTACACCTATGCAAGTTGGAGGAATACCTTTTCAACTCTATGTGTGTAAAAAAGAAAATATATTGGTTCCGGAAGGAAGTGCTGCTATTTTTACAAGAGGACTTCTTTCTGCAATGGTCCTACCTTTGCTCCTTCTGCCTATATACTATTATAGACAATTCTTAACTTCAGGAATAATGAGCGCAATTCTTAAATATTTGACTATATTCTACGGAATAGTAGCCATACTTTTCTTCTTTTTACTAACTCAAACTCCATGGTTACAACGTAAATTCGGACGCAAAGTGAAAGGCATTGTAATGTTCAAGGAAGTTTTCACCAACGAGTTTATGAAAAGAAAAATGGTTTTTCTTAAAGCGTACATAACTACTTTCCTTTCCTTAACCTTTTATTTTCTCACAGCCCCTTTGCTTATAAGAGGACTCGGCATCGAAGCACCTTTCTTTGAAGTGATGATTCTACAAATCATATTGACATACGCCGTGAATTTCATGCCTACACCCGGAGCAACCGGACTTGCAGAAGGAGGCGCTGTCGCGATTTTCAAACACTTGATGCCAAAATCCGTCTTAGGTGTTTATGTTATGTCATGGAGATTTTTTACAGGTTACTTTGGAATAATCGTTGGAATACTTGCTATTACAGAATTCATACGAGAAAAATGGAGATAGTAGTTAGTTCATACGACCGAAGACCGACGACGGATAACCGAAAAAACAGAAATAAAAACTTTGTGTTGTTCGTGTCTTTGTGTGAGATATTAGTTTTTGGGGTGTGGGCTGGGTTTAAAACAAACTAAAATATATTTTTTCTCTGTGTCCTCTGTGTCCTCTGTGGTAATTTTTTAGGGTTATTCGACTTTTTTAACACCCTCCAATATTTGGTCTCCGCCATAATCCACACTCGCTACTATCTCATCCCCTTGTTGGATTTTTATATCTATAAATTTTAATTTATACTCACGTACTGCCGCCGGCAGTATTACCGATCCGGCAAGAGAATCTCGGTATATTTCCTTCTCCTCTCGCCTAACCCAGTATTTAACTGTCGGTCTCACCCACATATTACCCTTATTCTCCACCTCCATCTTCAACTCTCCACTCTTCTCTAACTCCATTTTCTTTATCTGTGCTTCCTTAAATGTTGTTCCCGCGATCTCTAAATAAGCGGTTATACCAACCCTGCCCGCCAACTGCACAAGTGGAGTCCATTCCTCTTCCTCAGGCGGCTTACCTTCAAAAAATATTACACTCCAGTAACCACCTGTACTCTCCGAAGGAATCTCAAAGGTAACCCTTATCTCTTTTACTTCCCCGGGCGCAAGAATGAACTCGGCAGGATTGATCGTTATCCATTCGGAACAGGAACCGGGAAGAAAACCTGACGGATGATATACTATCTTTCCTCCTTCATTTAGATCCCAATCACCCTTATAAACCATGACTTTTGCATCATTATAAGCATCACCGTTCTTTACGGATATCTCCCTCGTAACTACGCCGGGATACGAACTTACCTCTAATCTCAATGGAGAAACAAGTAATGATACGGATATTATTAAATGTAACATTTTATCAATCCTCCTACTTCTGCATTAACGTGAAATCAATATTGGTCAAGAAATCCCCTGCTTTATCCCTCCACTTTAAATCCAACCGCAAATCTATCGAAAAAGACGTCCCATTCTCGGACGTTGGAAGACCCTCTAAAAGACGCATTTCGCCCATTTCGAAAGGGACCCATTCCTCTCCCTCAATCCTCCAGTTTAATCTCCCAATGGGCATTTTATTTCCTTCGTTAGACAAAAAATCTCCCTGTGCCGAACAGAGTAAAACCCATTCGGTATTCGCATTTATCGTACCTTTTAGGGCTCCGGGAATCTCAATAGGAGAATTTAACGGACTAACAAAACCAACATCAATTTTTTCAGCTTGAATCTCAAGAGAAAGATATTCATCAAAATCAGCCTGACTTAATATTTCCTGATTTATAATAAAAGACAATAAAATAAATATTATCATTGCTTTATTATTAATTATAATCGAATATCTGAACATTGTCAAGAAGTAAAAATGATAACCACAGATTACCACTAGATTTTATAGACTTAAAATACCTCCCCCAACCCAAATTATTTAGCCACGGATGAACACAGATAAACACTGATTAAAAAAAACTTACTTTTTTGTTTTAAAAATAAAAAATATTTAAGATGGGCGGTTGGGCAATCCGTGCTGATCCGTGAAAATCTGTGGCCAAAAATTGTGGTTAAGGAGCTGGGTTTTTTACAAACAAAAAGGGCGTTTTTAGACGCCCTTTTTGTTCTATAGCAGACTCCTTAGCTTAAGTGGTTATCTGTCAATTAGTCTGAATAGTATAGGTAAGTACACAACTCACACCGGCAGTCTGTTCTTCGTCACCGTCTAAAGTCACTCTATAATCTTGATTGAGGGACTGCCATCCTCCAGTATTACCGCTTCCACTTGAGAGAGTATCAGGTGCAGCTAATGTATTAAAAGCATCCCAGGAACCCATTCCGGCAGGACTATGCTCTATATCCGAAAGAAGGACACCACTCCCTGGATCTCCATCTCCATACACCGTAAGAGACCAATCGACGGGAGAAGCACCAGAAGAACCAGTTACAATATACTCGAGTTGCTGGTAAGGAGATGCGTTAGGGGTTGTCGGATAATATTGCTCCGTAGGACCAGTAGGAGGGTAAATGGGATTGCTCGGGTTAAGAGTTATATTATTAAAATTCCACTCAGCATTGTTATTCACATATATTCCAACACCCGTTGGGATTATAAAAGTCAGAGTAGTAGTTTCGGATTGAGGACTTGGACCAGTAGCCCGGCCTTGAGCAAAAAGCATCCCCGGTAAAATCAAAAACAGAAGAAAATGTCCTCTCATTTTAGCCTCCTTTGAACTCAGACAAACTCCTGATAACCAACTATTAACGTCTGCTAAATTATAAAAGAACCAAATATACTACTTGCAACTTTTATTCCATAAATTAAGACCTTGATTATCAAATTCTTAAGTCCGCATACATCTCGCAAAATGCAATTTCATTTCGCAGAAAGCTAAATTTTTTGCGTTAGTTAAGGATATTTTACAAGCAAGGATTTTACCGCAGAGACGCAGAGTACGCAGAGAAAAACAATAATTAGCCACAGATTTACACAGATAAACACAGATTAAAAAAAATTTGCTTCGCTGTTAAAAAATTACGGATTAATACAGATCTACACAGATTAAAAAAATGTTTTTTTAACTAGGACCCAGGACCAGGTATCTGGTACCTAAATTATGATATTCTTTTAAGATTTTCAACTAATTTACTATACTTGATATCAAGTCTTTCTTTATTATCCCTGGTTTTCTTGACCACCTCAGGTGGAGCCTTTTCTAAAAAATCTTTTTCAGAAAGTTGCTTTTCTGTCTTTTTGAGGAACTTTTCAAGTTCAACAATCTCTTTTTTTAATCTGCCCCTTTCCTTTTCAATATCAATTATTCCCTCAAGAGGAACATATACATCCATACCTTTTATATGAAAAAAGGCTGAATCGGCAACTTTCTTTCCCTCTTTGAGTTCTTCAATTCCTCCAAGCCTAAATATCCACTCCGACTGAGCTTGAATAAGCTCAAAAAGACTGTTTTCGCAATTAACAATTACTTTAATCTTTAAATCCGGAGGAAGACTAAATTCCCCTCTGATATTACGAATATTCGAAACGAAATTATGCAGGAACCCCACTTCGCTTTCCAACTCTAAATTCCTGTAATGTTCATCATAAATAGGCCATTTTGAATCGATAATCATATCAGTTGTATAAGGAAACATCTCATAAATTTCCTCGGTTATATGCGGAATAAAAGGATGTAAAAATTTAAGATACCGCTCAAAAGACCACAAAGCTACGGAAACGGCATTCTTTCTTTCTTTTTTATCGCCCGAATAGATTCGTGGTTTTATCATTTCCAGGTACCAATCACAAAATTCGTCCCAGAAACGAGAAGAAAGCATCCTGCTTGCTTCACTTATTCTAAAAGAATCAATCTGTTCCTCAATATCTTTCACGAGTCCCATAACCCTTGAGATAATCCATTCATCCATTTTAGTAAGACGGATACCTTCAATACTTCCTACGTCATCATCCTTAGAATTCATCATCAAAAAACGTGTAACATTCCAAATTTTATTCAGGAAATTCCTTCCCTGCTGGATACTATCTTCCTTATATATAACATCTTTACCTTCAGGTGTAATACGCAGGATCCCTATGCGAAGAGCATCCGACCCATAAACATCAATTAACTCAAGTGGATCCGGAGAATTACCTAAAGACTTGGATAAAGCTCTATGTCTGGAATCACGAATCATACCGGTAAAATATACTTTACCAAAAGGAACTTCTCCCATAAATTCAAGGGAAGACATTATCATCCTCGCGACCCATAAAAAGATTATATCCCATCCTGTAACAAGAGTAGTAGAAGGAAAAAATGAATCCAGTTCCCTGGTCTTATCAGGCCAACCGAAAGAAGCAAACGGCCACAACCAGGAAGAAAACCAGGTATCAAGAACATCCTCATCTTGATAAATCTCCCGGCCACCACATTTCGAACATTCAGAAGGCATTCCTCGGCTAACCATAATTTCGCCGCAACTCCTACAATAATAAACAGGTATCCGGTGCCCCCACCATAATTGTCTCGAAATCACCCAGGGACGAATATTATCAAGCCAGTGATTATATACTTTTTCCCATCTGGGAAGGTAAAACTGCACCTTTCTTTCCTCCGCAGCCCTCAAAGCTTTCTTTGCCATTTCATCCATCTTGACAAACCACTGTTTTGAGACATACGGCTCAAGAACTGTATCGCAACGCGAGCAATGCCCCACAGAATGTAAATGATCTTCAATTTTATTCAAAAACCCTTTACTTTTCAGATCCTCCAGTACCTTCTCCCGTGCTTTATATCTTTCCATACCCTGGTACGCTCCGCCATTATCATTAATATTTCCTTTCTTATCGAGAATATTTATCAAGGGAAGATCATGCTCTCTACCGATCTCAAAATCATCCGGATCGTGGGCGGGTGTTATCTTAACCGCCCCTGTTCCAAATTCCCTGTCCACTTTACAATCTGAAATTACAGGAATCTCTCTCTCCATCAAAGGGAGAACCACTTCTTTTCCAATAAAATCTTTATATCTCTCATCATCGGGGTTAACTGCGACAGCAGTATCTCCTAACATCGTCTCCGGACGGGTAGTAGCAACCTGTAGTTTCCCTCCCTCTTTTAAAGAATATTCGATATAATAGAGCTTTCCTTTGATCTCTTTATTTTCAACCTCTTCATTTGAAATGACTGTTTCGCAACGAGGGCAATAATTCACTATATACTCATCTCTATAAATGTAACCCTTTTCGTATAATTTAATAAATGTCTCTTCAACAGCTCTTGAGAAACCCTCATCTAAAGTAAACATTTCTCTGCTCCAATCGCAACCAAGACCCAGAGTCTTCATCTGTGAAACGATTCTGTCATGGTATTCGTCTTTCCATTTCCAGACCTCTTCAACGAATTTTTCTCTGCCCAGATCGAATCTTGTGAGTCCCTCTTCTGCCAATTTCCTTTCTACAACATTTTGAGTTGCTATACCTGCATGATCAGTTCCCGGGAGCCATAAGACTTCAAATCCCTGCATTTTATGAATACGTATGAAAATATCTTGTATTGTCATGTTAAGTACATGCCCCAGATGCAAAATCCCCGTAACATTAGGCGGAGGAAGTAGTATTACATAAAAGGGTTTTTCGTTATTGACATTAGCTATAAAAGTTTTGCTTTCCTCCCATCTTTTCCTCCACTTTTCCTCTACCAGCCCCGGAATGTATTTCTTCGGAAGATCCAAGGTTACCTCCTCTTTTCAGGTACAACTTCATAAAGAACCCTTTCTTCCCGCACCTTACTATCAAAAAAGCGAACTCCCTTCTTTACGCTAACGGATTCTTCCGGAATTTCAATCGTTTTTACATCACTTTTAACGTTAAGTAGATAATCTATTCTTTGTAAAGAAATTTTATGTTCACTGATAATGTAATTACCGGAAAGCCCTTTCATCCAGATAATCACCTCTTCTATTAATTTTTTCTGCATAGAAAGAAAAGAAGACTTCTCGATTTTTTCCTCAACTCCCGCCGTTCCAAAAGAACCAACTTGAAGCAAAAAACTAAACATTGTAGAAGCACCTATAAGGATAACCGAACGGTCGGGATGATGAACCGTAGAATACATATTCGCTCTCCTGACAAGACCGCCTGTAATATCAAGGCGCCCCAGCACATTTCTCCCTAAATAAACATCCTCCCCCGGTTTACCGGAAGCAATCCCTATACCGATCTGAAATATCTTCCTGTATTCAGGAGGTAAGCGTTCATAAGTTATCCCTCCAAAATCTATACCCTCCTCATCAAAATCTTTGAACCATTCCTGATATCTTTTTAAATTTTTTCTGACAAATCTTTCTGAATACTCAAGCATATTTCTGGCACATCTGATCGCCCTACTTGCCGAGTCCAAAGAAGCCTCAAGTTTAATTTCCTCATCTTCCGATTCTTTCTCATCACTACCGGACATCGAAATCTGTCCGAAATATAAATCACTACTCTCTTCCGAAAATAAAACAATCCCTCCGTCTCCGGTATCTTTTACAAAAAATCCTCCCGAATCTTCTACCGCCTTTAATAATTCTGCCTGAAATTCGTTTCTTATTTTATCTTCAATCTCCGCATTTAATAACTTTTCACCCATTATAGAAGAACCTCTAATATCGTAAACCATTACAGAAATGGTCTTCAAACAATCCCTCACAATACTCTCCCCACTCGATAGTGTTCTCTCAAGCTCAGGAATAAAGAAAACAACCGGAGGATCACCTCTGCGAGCGAGAAGACCTACCCAGCGAGCTTCTTCAATGGAACTGAGTTCTGATTCGGGAAATATTCTGACCATATTTTCCAAAATAAGCTCTACAATAGTTGGCAAAAACATTTGATCATACTTTTCAACAAACCAATCTACTACACTCTCAAAATCAGTTTTTCTTCCCAATAAACTACGAGACAAAAAAGAATCGGGGGCGCTGCCCAATTTATCATCGAGCGCAACTATAGCTCTATTAATGTTATCTTTTATTTTCTTAGTAAGATTAGGATCAAAAAACCTTAAAATACCAGGTATATTAACTATTTCATCGGCTTCCGAAACATTTTTAAGTCTCAACATTTGAGATCTTAATGCTCTCACCTTTGCTTCCCCGCTATCTATATATCTCATTATTTCATTTACATTCTGACGAATTTCTTTAACACTTAAATCGTTTACTTCCTCAAAAACCTCTCCCAATTTCTTTGACGCATTTTTTTTAATCAATTCCTGTGTGGATTTGATTTTTCCACTGATATTTTTAGAATCAAACTGACGAGTTTCTATTTTTTCGGGGGTAATAAAATAATCGGCAAATATTTTAACAACATCACAGAAGAAATCTCCGGCTTCCATGAAATCGGAAAACTGTTCTAACTTAACATCATCTAATGAAGCTGGTATTGGAAGCGCTTTTTCCATAAGTTGGACAAGCTTTCTTCTACCCACACTTTTACGTAGTTCTCTTTTGCTAAAAAACTGCAATGAAAGATTTACTTTTTTATGTATTTGGATAGAGCTTTTTGAGGGCATTTGGATTTTCAACCATCTTTTGAGAGCGAATTCAATTAAAATCGGAGAAATGCCGGTTTTCACCCCTTCATCAAAAATCTTATTCAGGGTCCGAGTAAATTCATCCATCTGTGTCGTCAGATACTGCTTTTCCCCTTCCGAGAGGAAAGCCCGCATTGATTTTAACCCCCTTACCAATTCAGAGTGAATTTGGTCGGAAAAGACAATATAATGTACAGAATCACAACTACCTAAGAAATCAATCTCAGCAGGGCTGAAAATCCCAAGCAGATAATTTTTCAATAAAGAAAGGTAGGATTTTTTACCGAACTTACCCCGGAGTCTTTTGGCGTAATTTGATTCTTCTTCTGCTCTTCTTTCTAAAGAAGAAATACTCTCATCTATCACAGGCTAAACTTATACAAACTCTACTATACTTTCAATAGTTCCGTCGCCTCTTCTCCCCAAAGATAAGTCAATCACTCTAACATATCCGCCACTCCGTTCCTTGTACTGTGGAACTATGGTTTCAAACAACTTATAATATGCTTGTTTTGACCCTAACTCGCTCTTAAATTTTCTTTTTCTATTAAGATCCGCAGTAAGCGCGCAAGCTATTTTTTTATCAGCAAAACTCTTTAGGGCTTTAGCCTTACTTTTCGTAGTTTTTATAGATTCATTGATTATAAGTGCACAGAAAAGGTTGTTTAAAGTTGCTTTTCTATGAGCTTTCGTTCTTCCCAATTTTTTAACCTTTTTCCCATGCCTCATTCTTTGTCCTCCACATTTTTCAGATCCATATTCAAACTTAGATTGTATTCGGCCAATCTATCCGTAACTTCCTTTAATGAAACTTTGCCAAAATTCGGAAAATTAAGCATTTCTTCTTCTGAATATTTAACAATATCTCTTAATGTGTTTATATTCTTATTCTTCAAAACATTACTCACTCTGTTACCCATTCCCAACTCTTCTACCGGCAATTCAAGCGCCCTTCTCATTTCTTCCTTTTCAGTTGTTCCACCCGCCTCTTCTTCTTCAAATATATCTTCCTCTATAAATAGCTCAATGTGGTTTTTTATTATCTTAGAAGAAAGATTTAGAGCCTCATCAGGATAAATCGAACCGTCTGTCCAGATTTCCATCATCAGTTCCTCGAAATCCGTCCTTTGGCCAACCCTCACATTGTTAACCTTATAGGTAACTCTCTTTACGGGAGAGAAATTTGTATCTATGAATATTGTACCTTCAGCCATTTTAGAATCCACAAAAGACTCTTTAGGCTTAAACCCTTTTCCAACATCCACTCTTAATGTAGCTTTTAACTCAGCACCTTCTTCCAAAGTCGCGATAAGCTGATCGGGAGTGCTCACTTCCAGACCAGGAGTCAATCTTATATCGGAAGCTTTAACTTCTCCCGGACCCTTACTTTCAAGAATAGTATACTGCGGAAACTCTTCGCTATTATACCTAAACCTGACTTTTTTCAAATTCAAAACAATCTGCGCGACATCTTCTTTGACATTTTCGATTGTTGAAAATTCATGCATCACATCTTCTATCTTAACAGCAGTTATTGCGGCACCCTGAATCGAAGAAATCAACATTCTTCTTAGAGCGTGGCCTATCGTGATTCCATAACCTCTTTCCATAGGAGACAAAGAAAACTTGCCATAGGCTTCATTCTTTTCAACTACAGTTAATTCTTCTGGCATAACCAAGGATCTAATCCTCAACTTTTACCTCCCTATTTACTTAGAATACAACTCAACAATTAAATTTTCCTTAATAGGATATTCCACATCTGCCCTGCTCGGCTCTGCCACTATTTTTCCTTCCATTTTTTTCCTATTAACAGATAACCACTCTTTAACTTCAATTTCATGCGCAAGCGCCTCGGAGAAAAGAGGAACTTTCTTACCTTTTTCCTTAATCGAGATGACATCACCAACAGAAACCTGATAAGAAGGAATATCTACTTTCTTACCATTCACCCTTATATAATTGTGCCTGACAACCTGTCTTGCCTGTCTTCTTGACATAGCAAAACCTAAACGATAAACGACATTGTCCAACCTTCTCTCCAGCAATTTCAATAGTTCTTCGCCCGTTACCCCTTCTATACCGGTTGCTTTGTCAAATAGATTTCTGAACTGTCTTTCACGAAGGTCATAAATACATTTAACTCTCTGCTTCTCACGAAGTTGCAAACCGTAAGAAGATTCTCTTGAACGCCACCTCTTTGAAGGTTCTCCGGGTGGCTTTATATATTCTTCTCCAAGGGGACACTTATCCGAATAACATTTATCCCCTTTCAAATAAAGCTTCATAGCGTATCTTTTGCATTTTCTACACTTAGGACCAGTATATCTACCCATTTATAACCGCCTTTTCTTTGGAGGTCTGCAACCGTTATGTGGCAATGGAGTAACATCTCTGATTGCGCTAACATTCATACCTGCTGCCTGTACTGTTCTGATTGCTGATTCCCTCCCTCTACCCGGACCATTAACCCAAACTTCGGCAGTTCTCATACCGGCTTCAATAGCTTTACGAACAGCTGTTTCAGCCGCTTTTGTAGCAGCATATGGAGTACCTTTTCTCGTACCTTTATAACCAATGCTGCCTGAAGATGTCCAGACTATTGTATTTCCCTGCTTATCAGTTATTGTAACAAGGGTATTATTAAATGTAGAATGTATATGGACTATTCCAGACTCCGGTGCCCTTATTTTTTTTCTCTTTCCCGTATCCTTTTCTTTCTTTCTAGCCACATAACCCCCTTACTTTTTGATTTCTCTCTTCTTCAGAGCAATAGCTCCTTTTCTTGGACCTTTTCTTGTCCTTGCATTAGTTCTTGTCCTCTGACCTCGAACGGGTAAACCCTTCCTATGTCTTGTTCCCCGGTAACATTTTATATCTTTCAAACGGTTTATATCCTGCCTTATCCGTGATTTCAATTCACCTTCTATCTTATATTCACCCTCTATTAAATGTCTAATTTGATCGATTTCCTCGTTGGTTAGATCCTTAACTCTTTTACCCTTTTCAATACTAACCTTTTCAAGGATTTTTACAGCAGTCGATCTTCCGATACCAAAAATCGCTGTCAAACCAACATGAATAGGCTTATCCGCAGGTAAGTCAACACCGGCTACTCGTGGCATATTACCTCCTAGCCTTGCCTTTGTTTATGCTTTGGGTTTTTACAAACCACATAAACTCTACCTTTACGTCTTATAATTTTACATTCTTTACATAATTTTTTAACTGATGACCTGACTTTCATCTATACCTCCTATGATTCTCTATAGACAACCCTGCCCTTAGTAAGATCATAAGGGGAAAGTTCTACATCCACAAAATCGCCAAC
Source organism: uncultured bacterium (assembly GCA_964474855.1). Lineage (GTDB taxonomy): Bacteria > Hydrothermota > UBA3072 > UBA3072 > UBA3072 > JAFGHJ01. The sequence continues at coordinate 10,348 of CAYYUB010000009.1, read as the reverse complement.
ATCGATTTTTATATAATTCATTTTCATTTTACCTGATAAATAGGCAAGTATAGTAGGATGATCTTCGACATCAAGTCTAACTCTATACTTGGAATCAGGTAATTTTTCCATAACTTCTCCTTTAACTTTTATCACTTCCTTTTTAGCCAATTTTAAGCCCTTCTCTAATCCTATCAGTAATATCTTCTAAATCACCTTCTGCTGAAACTTTCAAAAGGATACCTGCATTCTCATAATATTCCTCTAAGGGCTTGAAGTCTTTCTGGAATATCGATATCCTTCTCTTTATAGTCTCACTGTTATCATCCTCTCTCCGCATTAATACCTCACCGCATTTGTCACATACACCTTCTTTCTCCGGGGGACTGTTAACCAAATTATAGATAGCTTTACAATTAGGACATACTCTCCTATTGGTTAAACGATTTACAAGAACCTCCACAGGAGCATAAAGATAAATGGCGCAGTCCAATTTCTCATCCTTTCTTTTTAAAAAATCATCCAATAATTCAGCCTGATTTTTGTTTCGGGGATACCCATCCAGCAACCATCCATTTCTGTTTCTACCATTTGAAAGAACTCCCTCTACAGTCTCGAAAACTATTTCGTCCGGTACAAGAGCTCCTGAATTAACATAATTTTCAAGCTTTTCGCCGAGTGGCGAAGAATCTTTTAATATTTCTCTAAAAATATCTCCGGTAGAATAACGCGGTATTCCCAGATCGTTAACTATAAGATCAGCATGTGTGCCTTTACCAACTCCGGGAGGACCAAGAAAAACCAACTTCATCTTCTTCTTCCTCGAATTCTTCCCTTCTTCATAAAACCATCATAATGTCTCATCAGAAGTTGAGATTCCAGTTGCCTGGCAGTATCTAGCGCCACACCTACTATAATAATTATTGAAGTCCCTCCAAAATAGAAGGGCAAATTAAATTTTGATGTAAAAATAACCGGAACAACCGCAATAAAAGCAAAGAAAGTCGCACCCGGCAATGTAATTCTTGCAATTGTCCTATCAATATACTCGGCGGTAGTTCTTCCGGGTCTGATTCCCGGTATAAAACCACCATATTTTTTAAGGTTTCCGGCAAGTTCTTGAGGATTTAGAACAATTGCAGTGTAAACATACGCAAACATTATAATCAAAATAACAAATAATGCATTATAAAGAAATCCACTTGGAGACAGGACATTAACAATCCAATCCGCCCATATCTGCCCCTTAAAAAAGCCGGCAAAAGTAGGAATAATCATTAACGCCGACTGAGCAAATATTATAGGAATAACCCCTGCAGTATTAACATTAAGCGGCAAATGGGTTGATTGTCCTCCATAGACTTTTCTACCTTTAACTCTTTTTGCATATTGAACAGGTATTCTTCTCTGTGCTTGTGTAACAAAAACTACTGCAGCAATAACTAAAACGGCGAATACTATTGTAAAGAAACCAAAAATCCAACTTTTTGCACCTGCCATTATCATCTGATAGAACCGAATTAACTGTGAAGGGATTCTTGCAAGAATACTCATCATAATAAGAAGCGAAACCCCGTTGCCTATTCCATTTTCCGTTATAAGCTCCCCAAGCCACATCAGGAAAATAGTTCCCGCTGTCATTGTCACGATTATCGCAAACTTAACGAAAAGAGTAGAGTTGGGCAAGACAGGGATGCCGCCAACAGAAAGATTCTGCAAAAAAATAGAAAACGACGTAGAATGAATGATAGCTATACCCACGGTAAGATATCTAATGTGCTGAGTCATTTTACGTCTACCCTCTTCTCCTTCCTTAGATAATCTCTGGTAGAAAGGAATTGTGGAACCCAAGATCTGTAAAATAATTGAAGCACTAATATAAGGCATAATACCAAGCGCGAAAATAGTAGCTCTACTTAAGTTTCCGCCAACAAACATATCAAAAAGCCCCAATACAGAACCTCTCATCCTATCGAAATATTCTCCGAGTACTGCTATATTCACTCCGGGAGCAGGAACATGGCTGCCAAGCCGATATATTACCAGCATAAGTAACGTAATAAGAATTCTTTTTCTTATGTCTCCGACTTTCCAGAGATTTCGGAACGCATCAAGCATCTTTTACTATTTCTCCTCCTGCTTTTTCAATCTTTTCTTGGGCAGATTTTGAAAACATATGCGCATGTACAGTTAATTTTTTATCGATAGTCCCTTCACCAAGAATTTTTACTTTATCCCTTTTCCGGGCAAGGCCAGATTCTTTTAATTGTTCTACTGTAACCTTTCCGCCACTCTTAAATCTATTAAGAGCTCCTACGTTTATAATTGACAAGTTAACATTTTTCCTGCTGTTAAAACCTTTCTTAGGAACTCTTTTTATAAGAGGTGTCTGACCTCCTTCAAAACCTTCTCTAACCCCGCGGCCACTTCGGGAATTTTGACCCTTCAAACCCCGTGTAGAGTAAGTCCCCATACCTGAACCAGGTCCTCTTCCAACTCTTTTTTTGCTTTTCCGACTACCTTTAGGTGGTTTAAGTTTACTTAATTCAGTTCCCACTAACTTCCTCCATTTCTACGAGTTGCAATACTTTTCTAACCATCCCCCTTATTACGGGATTATCTTCATGCATAACAACATCACTAATACGTTTTAATCCAAGAGCTTTTAATGTTCTTTTTTGTCTCTTATCGGATCCTATACTACTTCTTATCTGTTTAATCCTCAGCATCTTCTGCACCCCTAATCTTTCTTCTTCCCTTTAACATTTCTTCAATAGATTTTCCTCTAAGCTCAGCAAATTCGTCTGGAGTGCGCATACATAACAAACTATTGTACGCAGCAATAATATTATTAAAAGGATTATTAGAACCAAAACACTTAGTAAGAACATCATTAAACCCACCAAGTTCAAATATCGCTCTCAATTTATCGTTCGCGATAATACCGGTACCGGGGGCAGCAGGTTTTATCATGACTTTAGCTGATTTATATTTTGCGGTCACAGCATAAGGCACTGAAGTTTGAACAATCGGGACCTTAATCAATCTGGACCTGGCATCTTTAATTGCTTTCTGAATAGCTGCAGGAACTTCACCAGCTTTCCCATGTCCGTACCCAACAACACCCTGTCGGTCACCTATCACAACCCATACAGAATATCGGAACTTCTTCCCGCCTTTTACAACTTTGGAGATACGTCCAATGTTGACAACCTTTTCCTCAAGTTCATATTCCCGGGGGTCTACTTTCATTCGTGCTTTTGTAAATCCGCTTAAAATTTTAAACCTCCTTCCCTTGCACCGTCTGCCAGGCTCTTAACACAACCATGATAGGTAAATCTACCTTTGTCGAAAGCTACCTTCTTGATTTTCGCTTTCTTGCACTTCTCCGCTACATGAAGACCAACTTCCTTTGATTTCTCTTTTAATGTCTTACCTTTCAATTTCTTCTTTACCTCTTTATCCAATGTGCTTGTCTGTACCAAGGTATGCTCCCTTACATCGTCGATCACTTGAGCATACATATGTTTATTCGTCCTGCAAACAGACAGGCGGGGCTTCTGGGGAGTACCGAAAATCTTACTTCGAGTCCTCATCTTTCTTTTCCATCTTCTAAGTTTATTTTTTTTAATCTCACTCATTATATGCCTCTCTTACCCTCTTTATGAATAACATATTCCCCGTCATATCTTATGCCTTTACCTTTATACACTTCAGCGGGGCGTAATGCTCTAATCTCAGCCGCCTGCTCTCCTACAAGAGCTTTATCTATACCACTAACTGTTATCTTGCTTTCCTCTAATTTAAATTCAATTCCCTTTTTAGGAGTAACTTTTATCGGATGAGAATACCCAAGGTCAAGATCAAGATCTTTTCCCTTCAAATTTACCCGATATTCTCTACCCCGAATCTCGAGTGTCTTCGTAAAACCGTCCGTTACACCTATTATCATATTATTTAAAAGAGAACGAGTAAGACCCCAAAACGCCCCAACCTCTTTTGGGTCACCCACCGGAGATACAGTGATTTTGCCATCTCCCATACTTACACTAATACCCCGGGGAATAATTAGTTCCAGTTCTCCTTTTTTTCCTTTAATTTTTACCTTTCTATCCTCAATTTTGGCATCTACTCCTTCGGGAACTGGAATGGGTTGTTTTCCAACTCTAGACATTAATCCTCCCTACCATACCTGCAGCAAAAGCTCACCGCCAACTCCCTGGGACCTGGCTACGGCATCGCTTGCTATACCTTTTGAAGTAGACAAAATAGAAATACCGAAACCTCTCTTAATAAGAGGGACATCACCTTTACCTACATAAACTCTTCTTGAAGGCTTGGAGATTCTTTTTATTTCATGAATTGGGGATTCATCTTTTATATATTTAAGAGTAATTCTTACTGAACCCTGCGGTCCCTCTTCAATAAATTCAAAATTGCCAATGTATCCTTCTTCCAAAAGAACTCTTGTTATCTCTTTCGCCATATTCGAAGCCGAAACCTCAACATGTCTATGTCCCGCAGAAACTGCGTTTCTAATTCTTGTAATCATATCAGCGATCGGATCTGTCAACAAAACAACCTCCTACCAGGAAGCCTTTTTTACTCCGGGAATCTCTCCCTTAAGCGCAAGTTCTCTAAAACATATGCGACATAATCCAAAATCACGCATATAAGCATGTCTTCTTCCACATCTGAAGCATCTATTTACCTTGCGAGTTGAGTATTTAGGATTCCTCTTAGCCTTTTCGATTAATGCCTTCTTAGCCATTATTCACCCTTTCTAATCCTGAATGGTAAACCAAACTTTTTAAGTAATTCCAATCCCTCTTCATCAGTCTTCGCAGTTGTAATTATTGTAATATCCATACCTATCACCTCTTTAACTTTATCATAATCTATTTCAGGAAAAATAAACTGTTCAGAAATACCAAGAGTATAATTCCCTCTACCATCAAAAGAATCAGGATTTAACCCTCTAAAATCGCGGATTCTAGGGATAGCTACATTCACAAGTCTGTCCAAAAATTCGAACATTTGATTTTTCCTTAAAGTAACCTTTAAGCCAACAGAGTCTCCCGTTCTTAGATAAAAAGCAGAAATAGATTTTTTAGCACGGGTAGTTATTGGCTTCTGTCCCGTTATCTCTTTCAAACTTTCAACAGCAGATTCAAATACAGCACGATCTTTTGCGGATTTTCCTAATCCACAATTAACAACAATCTTCTCCAATCTTGGAACTTTCATACAGTTCCCGTATTTTTTCAGAAGACTTTTATTAACTTCTTCTTTATAATATTTTTCCAGTCTCGGCTTATCTCCCATTCTTACCCCTTATTCAATAACCTCATTACACTTTTTACAGCAACGAACCTTTCGTTTATCTTCAAGAAACATAAAACCAACGCGCGTAGGTTTCCCACAAGAGGGACATACAAATTTTACATTTGAAAAAGAGACAGGAAGTTCTTTTTCAAGAATTCCACCAGGTTCCCCGGTCTTTACAGGTTTTGTATGTACTTTTCTCAGGTTTATTCCCTCTATCACCAATCTTTTATCTTTGGTTATTACTTCTCTAACCTTCCCTTTTTTACCCTTATAGTTACCTGAAATAACTAAAACTATATCCCCTTTTTTTATCTTCACTACTGTACCTCCGCAGCGAGTGAAATCAATCTCATAAATCCTCTATTCCTTAATTCCTCGCCCACAGGTCCAAATATTCTGGTACCAACAGGTTCTTTATTAGCATCGAGTAAAACACAGGCATTATCATCAAATCTAACCGCCGTGCCATCAACTCTTTTTGTTTCCTTTTTGGTACGAACTATAACAGCTTTATGCACACTACCTTTTTCCACGGAAGACCTTGGTGTAGCTTTTTTAACACTTACAACTATAATATCTCCCAGAGCAGCATATCTTCTACCCGTTCCACCTAAAACTTTGATACAACAGGCTTCTTTTCCACCTGTATTATCTACAATTTTCAATTTTGTTTCTTGCTGAATCACTTATCCTCTCCTGACTTCTCAAGAATCTTATCAATCCTCCATCTTTTAAGCTTTGAAAGGGGACGACTTGATACTATCCGAATTAAATCTCCCAGGGAAGCTTCCTCGTTTTCATCGTGAGCATAAAACTTTTTCTTTCTTGTAATATATTTTTTATAAACCGGATGTTGAATTTTTCTCTCCACTAAAACTACTACGGTCTTTGATGGAGCTACTGAAACAACTTTACCCACCTTGCTGGCCACTTTGTTTCTCCTTTTCGTTAAAAACTGTTTCAAGCCTTGCGATTTCTCTTCTTATCTGCCTAAAGCGAGTTGGATTATTTATTTTCCCTCTTGCTTTCTCGAAACGCAAGGTGAACAGTTCCTCTTTTAAATCATGTCTTACCGAATTCAATTCCGCATCGGTCATTTCTCGAAGTTCTTTAGCTCGCATCACAAAACTCCTTCTCTCTTTATGAATCTTGTTTTAATCGGCAGCTTAGCACTTGCTCTTCTTAAAGCCACTCGCGCCGATTCTTCAGAAACCCCTTCCAATTCAATAATAACTCTACCTTTTCGGCAAGGAGCAACCCAGTAAAGTGTTTCACCTTTTCCTTTGCCCATACGGGTTTCTGCAGGTTTTTTGGAAACGGGCTTATCGGGAAAAACTCTTATCCATAACTTACCCGCTCTTTTCAAATAGTGAGTTACGGTAACTCGCATTGCTTCTATCTGCTGCGCGGAAATCCACCCTGACTCAAGTGATCTAAGCCCAAAATCTCCAAAATCCAGCTGTACAGCGGATGTCGCTTTACCTTTCAGGTTACCTCTTTGTTTTTTTCTATGCTTAACTCTTTTTGGCATCAACATAATTATGAAATATCCCTGTTAATCCAAACCTTAACACCTATGGTTCCGGATTTAGTATGCGCTGTTTCCTGAGCATAATCGATATTAGCATCTATAGTATGAAGAGGAACACTTCCCTCAAGATACCACTCTTTCCTGGCTATCTCTGAACCCCCAAGCCTTCCCTTACACTGTACCCTGATACCGGCAGCACCCATTCTAATGGCTTCTTCAACAACTCTTTTCATTGCCCTTCTCTGCAAAACTCTCCTCTCTATTTGTTTAACCACTGACTGAGCAATAAGTGAGGCATCCAGCTCAGGCATCTTACATTCCTTTATATCAAGATAAACATTTTTGCCTAACATTTCATTTAATTTTTGACGTATCTTTTTAACTTCTTCCCCGCCTTTACCTATTACCATACCGGGCCTTGCTGTTTCAATTATAACTCTTATAGTATCAACGGTTCTCTCCACCTCTATTCCTGATATCCATGCATCTCGATATTCGGTCTTTAAATATTTTCTTATATTAATATCTTCTTTTAACGGTCCGGCAAATTTCATCCCGAAAAACCATCTTGATTTCCAATCTTTATTAACTCCAACTCTAAAACCTATCGGATGTGTCTTTTGACCCATTATTTTTCTCCTATTTTACCAACCACTACCGTTATATGCGACGTTCTTCTTCTGATAAGTCCCGCTCTACCGAAAGACATTGGTCTATATCTTTTTAACTTTTGCCCTTCGTCAATACTGATTGATTTGACATACAAATCTTCTTCTTTTAAATCCATTTCACCAGCTTTATCGATATAGTTACTAGCCGCAGTGTGAACACATTTTTTGAGAACCCTGGCTGCCCCATGAGGAAGAAAACCCAACCGCATTTTTGCTTCAACAACAGATTTTCCCTTAATATGAGGTATAATTCTTCTGCCTTTTTTCGGTGATAATCTTATATTTTTTTGAACTGCCTTGCCTTCCATTATAACCCTCTATTTAACAACCGCTTCTTTTTGTCCGCCGTGTTTAATAAATTTTCTCGTAGGCGAGAACTCGCCAAGTTTACAACCTATCATCTCCCGTCTGACAAAAACGGAAATAAAGTCTTTTCCGTTATGTACGGCAATCGTATGACCAACTAAATCCTCTGTAACTGTTGAACTACGCCTATAAGTCCTAATAGGAGGATCGCCCTCTTTCCATTTTTTTACCTTTTTCATCAATTTTGCATCCACATATTCCTTGGCCATACTCTACTTCCTCCTCTTCACTTTTCTTCTTTTAATAATATACTTAGAAGACTGTTTCTTAGGATTCCTCGTTCTATACCCTTTAGCCGGAACTCCGGTACGTGAAACAGGATGGCGTCCACCCGATGATTTTCCTTCACCACCTCCGAGAGGATGATCGACCGGATTCATAGCAACACCGCGAACCGTGGGCCTCCACCCCTTCCATCTGCTTCTTCCAGCCTTCCCATCCGAAATAGAATCATGCGAAACATTTCCAACTCGTCCGATCGTAGCGCTGCAGGTGGAAAGTATCAATCTCACTTCTCCGGAAGGCAACTTAACATGAGCATGCTTTCCTTCTATTGCAAGAATCTGGGCACCTGTACCCGCACCTCTCGCAAGCGCGCCTCCTCTACCTGGCTCAAGCTCAATATTATGAATAAATGTACCGGGAGGAATTTCCGAAAGAGGGAGAGAATTCCCAACAGATACCGGAGACTCTGATCCTGCCTGAATAACGTCCCCGACTTCTATACCATCAGGTGAAATGATATATCTCTTATCTCCATCTTCGTAAAAAACCAGAGCAATATAGGCCGATCTATTAGGATCATACTCTACAGCCTTGATTTTTCCTTTTACTCCAAATTTATTTCTTTTTAAATCTATAGTCCTGTATTTCCTTCTAACCCGACCACCTCTGTGATCAGCAGTTCTTCTTCCCTCCGAATTTCTGCCCCCTGTACCAGGAAGATTTTTCGTTAAACTCTTTTCGCTTTTCTTTTTGGTTATTTCCGAAAAATCCTGTCCTCTATAAAATCTGCTACCGGGAGTTACAGGACAACTTTTCTTCTCACCCATTTATCTATGCTCCCTCGAACAACGGTATCGAATCTCCTTCGCGAAGAGAAACAACCGCTTTTTTCCAATTTTTTCTTTTTCCCTTAGATCTTCCAATCCCCCTCAGCTTACCTTTAACAATCATTGTATTTACATCCTCAACATTTACTTTAAAAAGGTCCTCAACTGCCTTTTTTATCTGAAGTTTGTTGGAGTCTATAGATACTTCAAAAATATACCTGCCAATAGACATAGAATCGTTACCTCTTTCGGTTATAATTGGTCTTATCACAATATCTCTATAATCTTTCATTTAAAAACCTCTAAGAGTTCACCTACAGATTCCTTTGTAGCAACGATCCAATCATTACTTAAAACCTGATAAGCATTAACCTGCCCGGCCGGCATAACATGTAACCCGGATATATTCTTGCAGGATTTATAAAAATTCTTGTCAACACCATCATCAAGCATCAAAACCTTATTGCCATAAACACCTATCGTTCTAAGCACATTGGCTACTACCTTCGTTGAAGGCGCATCAAATTTTTCTTTATTAATTACTACAAAACGTCCATCAGATACTCTTTTGGAAATTGCTGTATTAAGTGCTTTTCTTTTTACTTTTTTATTAACTTTAAAATTATATTCTGTCCTTTTCGGACCAAAAATAACACCCCCACCAACCCAAATTGGCGTCTGTCGAGTACCTACACGAGCTCTGCCGGTACCTTTCTGTCTCCATGGTTTTCTGCCGCTTCCGGCAACTTCACCCTTAGTCTTAGTCTTACTGGTATTTTGCCTTTTATGATGAAGATGATCTACTATAGAATAATATGTGGAATTATCGTCGAACTTTGATTCGAAAAGATCTCCGGATAAACTAATAGTTCCGTCTTCTTTTCCCGAATTATCGTAACACTTAACTTTAACTGCCATTTTCAACTATCACCCTTCTCTTTACTTTGATCTTCTTCCTCTGTCTTATCTCCCTGTTCACCTTCGTTTTTCACTCCTGTATCATCACCCTCTGTCTTCGCCTCAATAACCTCTTCTTTCACTTTTTCAGCCTCTTCTTCTTTCTTTTCTTCTATATCCTCATTTTTCATTTCTTCAGCCTCTTCTACGCTTTCTATTTTCTCTTCTTTCTTTTCCGTGTCTTCTTTTTCTTTATCTTCTACCTTTTCTTCTACTTTTTCTTCAGGTTTTTCCTCTACTTTCTTTTCCTCCACCGCTTCTTCAACTTTTTCTTCTATTTTCTCTTCTTTTGCTTCTGCTTTTTCTTCCACCTTTTTCGCTTTTTTACTCTTCCCTTTTACTGCTGCTACTGCTGCTTTTTTTTCTTTTTTATCAACTTTTGCGGAAGCGGTCTCTTCTGTCTTTTCTTCTGCTTTCTCCTCCACCACTACTTCTTCAACTTTTTTCCGCTCTGCTTCTACTTT